>NZ_JAGGRD010000043.1:0-49942 GCF_018613005.1 Paenibacillus sp. ISL-20 | reverse complement strand
CAACATGGATCGGGAGCAAAAGGGGGGGCCTCAAGCAAGCAATAGGGCGTTCTCGTGGCGGACTAACCACCAAAATTCACGCCGTGGTTGATGCTCTAGGTAATCCCCTGCGCTTTAAGCTAACAGGAGGTCAATGCCACGATTCGGTAACCGGCTACGAAATGTTAAAACAGATGGATCTAACGAAAAAACAGGTGTTGGCTGATCGAGCGTACGACACCAATCAAATTCTTCATTTGTTAGAGCAGCAATCAGCTATACCTGTGATACCCAGTAAGAAAAATCGCCGTAAACCAAGAGAATGGGATAAAGAAATTTACAAAGAACGGCATCTCATTGAATGTTTTTTCAATAAAGTAAAACATTATCGTCGGTTGGCGACTCGCTTTGATAAGTTAGCAAGCTCATTCAAGGCTTTTTTAACGCTGGCATCAATTATGGTCTGGCTCGCTTAGGTTTGCATACACGCCCTAGTTTAGTTTCATTGTAAAGAAAGCTGATGCCGATTAGATAAAAACCTAATCGGCATCATAGTGTCCCGTTTCTTGAAAGGATGTCTGTAATCCTATGGTTCATGACCAACAAAGTGAAGGGCTGCCCAAATGGCAGCCCTTCTGTCTTATCCAAGATTTCACTTGATCGTGGTTTTAATGTATTCATTAATCTCCGTTAATGATAAGAACAGGATGAATGGCCGTATCCGAATGTTCCTTGGTCGCATAATCTGCGCCCATATCTTCATCTAAACCGACGATACAGAAGCTTACGACTCCATCCGATTGACTGTTCACAAATGAAGTGACATCAAAGCTCACATAGGCACCTTTTTGACTTACCGTCACGGTCCCCAATGCAGTCCCGGCTTCTGTCGGCTGGTTGGTTGCGTTGATCGACGTTTCAGACCATGCATCATTGTTGATTCCTCTGGCTTCCACTGTATAGGAACTCGTATTGCTATGAATATTGGTTACATAGATTTTGAGAATAGCAGAGCTTACGGACCCGCTTAATGAGGTAGTATCAAATTTCAAGTATCCTGCTCGATCGTAAGAGGCATTGGAGGCGCGCAGCTTTACAGTCATCGTATTCTGGGAGCCATATTGATCCCCGGTATACGTACCGCCACGAACGAAGCTGTCTTCGATCGCTGTGAGTTTGACAGGGTTCACCGTATCCCCGCTAGTGGTCGCACTGATTTCGTTGCTTGCAGCCGAGACGTTGCCGGCTGCATCTTTCGCTTTGACCGTAAATGTATAGGTTGTGTTGGCGTTTAGCCCGCTAACCGTCGCTGTCGTGTCGGTAACGGTGGCAGCCAACGTGGCCCCCTCATAAACATCGTAACCGGTAACGCCTACGTTGTCCGTTGCAGCCCCCCATGAAAGCGTAACGCTGGAGGAGGTCGTGTTGGTTACTGCCAAATTCGTTGGAACCGTTGGTGTCTCTGTATCCGAGCTGCCCGTAGAATCTGTTCCGTACACTTCAAACTCATATAAGGAGTATCCGTAAGAGGTGCCTCTGGCCGTGCCGTACATTCTCACGTATCTCGCATTTCGATCCGGAATGACAATATCATCTATGGCGCCATTCCCGGTTGTTGTGGAGAATACATCCGTCCAATTGGTAGGTGTACCGTTATCGACAGATACTTGAATCTTGTAACTCTTCGCATAGGCTTCTTCCCAATTTAATTGGATTCGATTGATGTTCTTCACTGCCCCGAGATCGACATAAATCCATTGCGGGTCAACGCCTTCTGCGCTTGCCCATCGCGTTGCCTGGCTGCCGTCAAAAGCTTTAGCTGGCTCAAAGCCCGAGGCTTCGCTTGAGCTTGCAACGGCCGTCTTGTTCAAGGTAAGATTCGGGGACGATGTATCGTTATTTGTTGTGGCTGTCACTGCATTGCTTGCGCCTGATATATTCCCGGCGGCATCTTTGGCTTTGACCGTAAAGGTGTAGGCCGTGTTGGCGCTCAAGCCGCTGATGGTCGCATTCGTTCCTGTAACGGAAGCCGCTGGTGCTGAGCCGTTATAAATCTCATAACCCGTAACCCCTACATTATCCGTAGAAGCATTCCATGAAAGAGAGATACTTGACGAAGTCTTTGCAGTAACCGCCAAATTCGACGGAGCCGTTGGTGCTTGCGTATCTACTGGGTTGCCTCCCCCTCCTGGCTTCCACCAGTTACCTGAAATGAACAGCATGTTTAAGAGGGTGAAGCTGTCGCTGTAATAGCCGGATTTATGACTTTTCATCCAGTCCCAGCCGCTATTGATCCAGGCCTGGTTTCCGCTATTCGGGGTTCCTGCCGAAATAAACGGAGCCACAAAAACACCTTCCGCCCCGCTTGCCGATGGAGACACCGTTCCGTTCAATAGATACCCGTCCCGAATATTGTTGGGGTTGCCGCTCGTCTTTCCTTTAATCCAGGAAGCCAGTTTATCGGTGATCGATTTGGCTCTCGTCTCACCATAATGCGCGTAATCCATCACAATCCTGAGTGGTACCCGAGCGGCATTATAATTGTATTCGTCCGTTTCCGGGAACTCTTCCAAATAATTTCGTGGAGCGGGCTTTGGAGGATTGTCAACGACAAAATCCGAAATCAACCCCGTGTTCGGCGAATAGGAGGCGCTGAATGAACTATAGACGTTGTACAGGTTATTGATGACATTCAACCACGTTGAATCACCGGTAACCTCGTAAAAGGCTCTTAAATGGCTGAGCATCCAATCCGAAGGTCTCGTGTTCAGTGCGCTTTTGCTATCCCAATCGCCCAGATTTAACCGGTTGTTAGTCGTGACATTGCTTTTCTTGATTCCATCCGTAATCATTTTTTTGGCTTCCGCCAAATAATTGATTGTACCGGAGGAACCCCATTGATCATGAGCAAGAATGAGCGAGTAAGCGATGTCCAGATCCCCGTCGGTCGCCGAGTAGAAATCTCCCTGCGCGCTTTTGGAGTCCGCTACGACCCAGCCCATCAGGTTAGGATTCCCCTTGCTTTTATAAGCTCTGGCCGTTTTGGACAGGCCGTCGTAAATGGTTTTGGCATTCGGATCATAGCCGGCCATTAACACCGTAATGAGCATGCCGTATCCTTGACCTTCGGAAGAGCCCAACGCCTTATACCCGCCAGGTTCTCCTGTAATTTCGCCTTTCACATAATATCCGCCGGGCAAGGAGGACAAGTTGTTCTTCAAATAGCTGGATTTCCATGAATTATAGTAAGCGATAACGTCTGCATTCAATTGCGACTGCGAGAGATGATTAGGCTTCGTAATTCCAGCAAAGCTCGCTTGCTGGGGAAACGGCTTTTGCTCGCCTGCTGCGTGGGCTTCTTGTACAAACACCGGTGAGAGAAAAGTCGACATCAAAAGGACGAGGCAAAGTGCGTGAATTGACCATTTTTTAAACATTCCTATTCCTCCTATTGGATTGGTTTCGGGCATCTTGCCTGTGATCATAGTTACTTCTAACAGATAAGCCCTGCGTCATTGCTGATCAGCGGTTGAAGTGGAGTATACCTCCGTCCAATTTACAGGCGCTGCCGTATCCGTCGACACTTGAATTTTGTAGCTTTTCCCAAAGGCGTCTTCCCATATGAGTTTGACTTTATTAATGCTTTTTGAACACTCGGTATAAGCAATCCCCCTCTCACGGAGTTACAAAAACCACATTCTGGGATGTATACAAATTATTGTATGGTATCTTAGTTCTAATCCCATTTCTCGAATTCGGAAAGGGACTAAATTAAGGTGTATTGTTGTTTTTTTAAGGTTGTCATGTAATCGACTATGAATTTAACTCAAGTAGGAGGGACACTAGTGTACCCGATTCGGTAAATACACATAGAAGCCTGTATTTCCTCGAATAGGAAACACAGGCTTTTTTCGTTGAATAGAACCCCCCGTTGAGATTATGATTGCTGTCTAAACTCCTGCGGAGAAACTCGATATACTTTTCTGAACATTTTGGAAAAATGCGAGAAGTTATGATAGCCAAAGGCTTGGGCTACTTCGGATATAGGGATGGTCGAGTTCGAGATTAAATCTTTGGCCTGTGCCATCCGGGCAAACAATATGTAATCTGTAATCGATTCGTCTACCTCGCGTTTGAACAGACGGGACAGATAAGCAGGATTGAGATGTACGTAACTGGCCAGCTGTTCTCTTGTGATCGGCTCGTGTAAATGCTCCTTTATATAGGATTGTACACGTTGAATCACGGAGCAGTTCGGGTGGAGCTGATCATGGATAACCTGAACGGCTTGAAGCACCGAAGCTTTCAATTGTTGAAGATTACGCGGCTGAGCATACAGATGAATTCCTGCCTGATCCTGAAACAACTCAAACGCAGACAGTCCATTTTTATGAAGAATATAATGGACCATTTGCATAAATTCTTGTCGGAAGCCTTCAAGCTCACTAACCGAAAGCTCTGGATTTCGGCTCAGTTCTTCAATACGTCCATGAATCTCTCTCTGTATTTCTTCTTGCTGTCCATGCTCCATAAGTAGGGTCCAGGTCGATATTCGCGGAATCATCGTCTTAATGGAATGGGTGCCTAATGAAGCCAGCCTATACACTTGGTTGGATTTATTCAGGTTGTTGTACTCCATCTCCAGCAGTTGCCTGTACGTATCGGCAATTTCATACATATTGGAGCGATTGCCGATATAACAGGAAATATTACAACCGAAGTAGGTATAACAGTCCTGAATGTATTTTTCACAGCGCAAGTTCAGTTCATGAGTGGCATTCCCCTCCTCTCCAACAATAAGGACGACATTCACCCCCTGCTTGGTCTGAATGACCTCTCCATTGCCGGCAGGCAATAGCATTTCGGATGCACCTTTGCGGATGGCGTATTCCATGATCTCTTCATCCTTTGTGCTGAGCTCGCGCAGCCAGGATTCCACGCTCACCAGAACAGGCATGAATACAGCATCTTGCAGTCCGCTAAGCTCATGCTCTTCAAGAACATCCCTAACATTAGCCGGAGTGCAGACGATTCTACCCGAAAACACATCATTCCAGAACTTATCCGTGATCAGGCTTTTTTTCTTCCGCCACAGCTCATAATATGGTTTGTAATGCTCGCGCATATGACGGAGTTCCCGCTCCTGTTTAATCGAATGCAGTGCTTTGGCTATGGTTGCCTGAAGCACATCAAATTCGATCGGTTTTAACAAATAATCGAAGCCATCGAGCTGAATCGCTCTCTTCATGAAGTCAAAGGCGGAGTGGGCGGTTAGAAAAATGGTTTCTGTATCGGGAGAAATATCATTCACCCGCTCGAGCAGTTCAATCCCTGTCCCTTTGGGCATTTCAATATCACAGATCATAATATCAATCGGCGTGCGTTCAAAAACCTGTAATGCATCGCGCATATTATAAGCCTCATACACTTCAGACACCTGCAAATCCTGCCAATTCACGCCGCTCTTAATTCCCATTACCGCATAGATCTCATCATCTACAATAAGTGCCTTAAACATGCGACTACCCCCATACAGATCATCAATATGAAGTAAACTGCTCTGCCGTCCGGAAAGGAAGTACCATTCTTATCCTAGCCCCGGAATCCGGAGCGTTATCAAACTCAAGGCGAGTCATATCCCCAAAGATATGCTTAAGGCGGTACTGTACATTGGTGATTCCTAAATGCTCCCCTGTCTGATTCTCCATGTAACCGCCCGATTGTAATTGCTCCAGCACTTCCTGGGAGAAGCCACTTCCGTTATCAGAGATCACAATCTCCAATTGATCATGCCTGGAAAGGCTGATATGAATGGCAATATGAAAAGGATGATCCATGAAATCAAATCCGTATTTGATTGCATTTTCGATAAAAGGCTGAATTAATAGCGGCGGGATTGCCGCTTGGTCTGCATCATCCGATATATGTATTTCATAGGTGACTCGCTCTGGAAACCGGACCTGCTGTATTTTGATGTAGCTCTCCATATGCTCCATTTCTTCCGCGATTGTCACCGCGATTTGATTCGTTTTCGTTGTAAAACGGAAGTACTTAACGAGGTTCATGCACATGAGCTGGATCACGCTATAATTCTTAATTTCAGCCAAATTGTAAACGATATTGATGGAGTTCAATAAAAAATGGGGATTGATTTGGAGTTGTAAATGCTTAAGTTCGGCTTTATGCGCCTTGATCTGTTCCTCGTAAACGCTGATCTTCAGCTCATGGATCTCGGAGGCCATGCTGTTGAAGGTTTCGTTGATCATGTTAAATTCCTTCGCTTTAGAAGCATGAAGCCGCGTATTCCAATCTCCGTGCTTGATTCTGCGCATTCCGCGGACAAGATTGTTCATGGGCTTCAGGATAATCTCATTGAGATAGACCAAATAGATAATCAGAATGATTAAAACCACGATGGATATGATGATAATCCCTCTCCGAAAGTGATACAGATTCTTCAGCATCTGGGACTCGGGTACAAAAGCGCTTAGTATGACGTTGGTACCCTGAATCTGATTCATGACTACGATATATTTTTGATCGTCCTTCTTCACGATTTGATACACTTCGTTGGATTCAGAAGCAAGAGAGGTATTCAGCCGGTTCCTTCCGATCGCTGACGTGTTGGTCAACAATTCACCCTGCTCATTCACAAAGCTGGCAAAGCCATATTCCAGATGAATCAAATCCAGCGGTATCATCAGGTTCTCCAGTTCTACAAATGCCCCGAGGTAAAAATCATCTCCCGTATCCACCAGCCTGATCAATGCGTATTTATGTTGGCTGTACTCAATGGCCTTCCATTCGCGGAAATAGGCGCTGTCCGGTTGAACCTCCTTGACCAGTTGTTCAATGGTCGTTTTGATGGACAACAGCTCATCGTAGGATTGGGCCTTGATCGGTGTAGTAAATAAATCCTGCTTCTGCACGGAATAGATAAATTGAAGATCGACGCTGTTGTCAAACCGGTGATAACGCGTAAGCGTATTCAAGATTCTGGCCTTGGCAAGATAGTACTCATCGGGATCATTCAGAAGCTGTGAGAGTGCAGCAATGTTCGGATCTTCAACGGCAATATTGTACAAAAAATTCGTCTCCTTGTTCAGGGCTGCCTCGATCTGGTGGGAATAGAGGATCATCGAATTTTTATTCGAGTCCGCCACCTGCTCCCTTATCGTATTGGATGCATAGTAGTTGTTGTAGAGAAGCAGGGTCACAAGAGGTACCGCGATCGTAAAGAAACCGATGATTAGCTTAAAACGAAGCGAGTCTTTAATATTCAACATAGGCATACACTACCCCGGCTCCATGGAAAGGTTTGCAGAATGTGCTTCCGCAGTATAGCAAGTCATCTACACTCTGAGTATAGTCACATACAAGAAAAAAGGGAATCCCTTATAGGACACACAACGATAGTCCCGGTTCGGTATCCCCCTATTCCTTATCTTTGCTACTTCTGAGTTTCTGCCCACGCCGCCAGCTGCTTTTCAACTTCGGCTTTAACTTTGTCAAAACCGGCAGATTTCCGTTTTTCTTTCCACTTGGCAATGATTTTTTCAGGATCCACCGCTCCGGATTTTAACGATGCTCCAAACTCTTTCTCCACATTCGCAATGGATGCCATCTCCGATTTGACAGGCTCTTGATTAAAGGCAAATCCGAGCGCGATGGAGTGCTCCGCTCTTTCATTAAACTTCTTGAACTCTTCCCACTTATTCGGATCCTCGTTTGCCCATAGATAAGAGTTGAACTGATTCCCGAACATCCAGCCTCCCGGATTCGGATAGGTTTGGGTGTCCGCGTTCACACCTTCAGGAAAATCAATCATAATATCAGATTTCTTAACATAGTGAATCCCTTCGATACCCCAATCCAGCATATTGAGCAGCTTCGGATCGCTGTACAGCAGATTAAGGAACATCATGGCTCTTGCAGGATCCTTGGACGTGCGCGAAATTCCCAGCATTGCGCCCTGTGCATCTCCTGTCGTCGTAAACGGCTCCGCCGTTTCGACTTGCACCACCTCAACGCCTGAGCTTAAAGACATCTCCTTGTCTTTCCCTGGCTTCAAGGATTGGGCAACCGCAAAGGCCTTGCCCGCCTTAATCATATTCATGCCTTGATCCGCGTCTGATGTCAGGATATCCTTATCAAACCAACCGTTCTGATTCCACTGAAACATGCGTTTATAAAATTCGATGAACTTCGGATCCTCCAGGGTATCCACCGCTTGCAATTCTTTACTTCCTCGGGGAATCGAGAGATTGGCAACGATGCCATCATAATTGGCGGCTTCCCAGATGTTCGTGAATTTGCTTGAAACGATGGGAGTTACACCAGGTTCATTGTCCTTAATGGTTTGGAACATGGCTTCCATATCTTCCAGCGTCTTGACGCCATTCGTATCAAACTTGTATTTATCCACCAACTTCTTGTCGAGCAAGAATCCGAAACCTTGGCCGAATTCTTTCTTGGTAGGAAGCGCGTACAGCTTGCCGCCAATTCTGGATCCCTTAATAAATTCCTCACCCAGGATACCCGGAATATCTTTTCCGTATTGAGCCATCAAATCATCAAGTTCCAGATACTGGCCTTTCGCGGCATCCTTCGGATACGAGAACCAGCTGGCCGTGAACATCAGATCAAACGGCTCATTGGAGATTTTCATCAAGTTAGTCTTATCATCCCAAGAAGCCCACTCTATAGGCTTGAGCTCAATGGTTGCATTTATCTTTTCCGTCAGATATTTGCTCATCTCTTCCTGAACAAGCTGCAAGTCTTTGGGAGCGGTTGCCGGATATACGAGCGTTATTTTATAAGGTTTGAGTGAGGTATCTGAATTTTGTCCTGTTTCATCCGTCTGGGCTTGTTTGCCCCCGGTATCCGAAGTATTTTCGGTCCCCCCCTTACTGCAGCCTGTTAATGCCAGCATTCCGCAAAGCATGATCATAAGCACCAGATGATGCGCTTTTTTCATATCCCTGAGTTCTCCTCTCAACAATTAACTTTAATCTAAGGCATGAATTGGAGTGCGAATCGCCTAACCTGCCCCACCTCCTCTAATGAACGATCGCATGGGCTGCTAACCTTTTACCGCACCGGTTGTAATCCCGCTAATGTAATACTTCTGGAAGAACGGATAGGCGAACATCAACGGGGCAATGCCAACAATCGCAAGTGCCATGCGGACGGTTTCCCTCGGCATCTTGGCGAGCAGGTCCCCAACCTGAGCCGAACTGTTCGACTTCATTAGAAGATACTGAATATTCGTGAGTGTCTTTGTCATCAAATACTGGATGTTATACAGCTCGGGTTTATCGATAAACAGCATACAGTTATACCAGTCATTCCAGTAGGATAACGTGTTAAACAGTCCAATCGTGGCCATAATCGGCAAAGAAAGCGGAACGACGATTTTAAAGAAAATCTTCAGTTCGCTTGCACCGTCAATCGTCGCGGATTCAACCACAGATTCGGGTATGGTCGAGGCGAAAAAGCTCCGCATGAGCAGCACATTGAAGGCACTTAACAGCAAGTTGGGGATGATCATAGCAAAAATCGTATTTTTCAGATCAAACATATTTACATAAGTGATATACCAAGGTACCATTCCTCCGCCAAACAGCATGGTGAAAAAAATATAAAAGGAAATGGTGCGGCGAAACGGCAGCTCGGGTCTGGATAACGGATAAGCAAAAAGCGCTGTTATCAACAGGCTTACGACGGTTCCAACCAGCGTGGTCAAGATCGTGACGCCGTAAGCTTTCGCTATTTCCGAAAAATCATGGAATAAAAATTGATAGGCCGCAAAGCTGATGTGACTGGGAAACAATGAGTATCCGTTCTGTAGGATGGAATCTTCACTGGATATCGACACCATAAAGACCAGGATGAACGGAATTAACGAAGCGACTGTAAATGTCCAGAAAAACAGGTGAATCGAAGATGCGCCGATCCATTTTTTAGGACTCCATTCCTTCACCATTTCTATCTCTCCCCCTCTGTTTAAAATAAAGCGTCACGTTTATTAATGCGTCTTACTGCCGTATTTGCTACTAGGATGAGCACTAAACAAACGACGGATTGATAGAATCCAGCTGCTGTCGACATGCCGATATCCCCCGATTGAATCATGGCACGATAGACAAAGGTATCGATGGTATTCGTTGTCGGGATCAGAGCGCCTGTATTCATAGGAACCTGATAGAATAATCCGAAATCCGACCGGAGAATGCCGCTGACCGCAAGCAGGGTCATGGTGGTGATGACAGGCAAAATAAGCGGGATCGTGATCCGGGTCATCTGCTTCCACTTGGTTGCACCATCAATCGTGGCAGCTTCATAGTATTCTTTGTCTATTCCGATAATGGAAGCGAAATAGATGATGGATAGATAACCTACGTTCTTCCATGCATTTACGATGACCAGGATGTAAGGCCAATACTTGGGTTCTCCATACCAAGACACCGCCTCCGAACCAAACCAATGGATTAATAACCTGTTCACAAGACCGCTATCCACATTCAAAAAGCTGTAGACCAGATAGGCGACAACGACCATCGAGATGATATGCGGCAGCAGGAATGTGCTTTGATAGAACCGGCTGATCGCTTTATCCTTAATTTCATTAATCAGCAGCGCTACCAGAACAGCTAAAACCAGGTTCAGCACAATAAAAACGAAATTGTACAAGAAGGTATTGCGGGTAATAATGTACGCATCCTGTGAGTTGAACAAGAATTTAAAGTTATCGAACCCGGCCCACGCACTTCCCCATATGCCATCGACATAATTATAGTTTTTAAATGCTAGAATCACGCCGTACATCGGGACATAGTTGTTGATGAACAAGTAGACGATCCCCGGCAATGTCATTAGCAGCAGCCACTTATACTTCTTCAGCCTCTTCCTTAAATGAGACGAACCCCTCATGTTCCAGCCCCTTCTTGTCACGTCATGCAAACCCTTACACCCCCATTCTATAACCAATGATTCTGGTCAACCACTATCCTTATGACTTTCTGATACCACAATAATGACTTGTTTTCATCCGGCTTCTAAGGGCGATTTACAGTTTTAACCATACTCATTTAATGCAAAAAAAAGGTGCCCCAAAAGGTCTATTGACCTGGGGCACCCCGTTGTCTGTTGTATGACGCTGCGCGTATGAATAAGAAGCGGTGGAGAAGCTTCTACGTCTCCTTCATCAGTACAGTTTACCCTCAATCATCGTCCACTGCACTTGATACCTTTCGTCCATCAAAACGAGATCCGCATCGTATCCTGCCTCGATTTTTCCTTTGTGAGATAAACCCAGAATACGGGCTGGCGTTGTTGAAGCCATGTGCACGGCATCCCCCATTGAAATTCCGTTAGCCACGGTCAGACGTAATGCTTCATTCATAGTCACCGTACTCGATGCTAAAGTGCCATCCGCAAGCCTTGCAATCCCCTCGGAAACGGTAACGTGATGACCACCAAACATATAATTGCCATCACCTAATCCCATCGCCTGAAGTGCATCTGTAATAAGCACCACGCCTTCAGGCCCCTTGAGACGGTGCATTAATCGGACAATGGCGGGATGAAGATGGACTTGATCGACAATCGCTTGCAGGCTGACATGCGGTTCTTCAAATGCGGCTACAATCAGTCCGGGGTCTCGATGGTGAATCGGTCTCATCCCGTTAAAACAATGGGTTACATGACTCGCACCGGCTGCGAAAGCCAGCTTTGCTTCTTCGTATGTGGCATCGGAATGAGCTACAGCAATCACAACATCCTGCTCTTTCAGAAAGGATATCAGTTCCAAGCCTCCAGGCAATTCTGGTGCGATCGTGACCATTTTAATGAGCGAACCCGCTTCTTGAAAAATCAACTTTATTTCTTCCAGATTCGGGTGGCGAAGATATTTCTCGTTTTGCATCCCTTTACGCTTCGGATTCAAATAGGGTCCCTCCAAGTGAATGCCGGCAATCTTTGCCCCTTGTTCTCGTCCGATTACAGATTTTACGCTGCGAATCATATTGAGCAGATCCTCTATCGTCGAACTCACGGAAGTCGCCAGAAACGAAGTGCATCCAGTTGCAGCACAAGCGCGTGATACTTCTTGAATGCTGTCCTCGGTTCCGTCCATCATGTCATAGCCATTGGCCCCATGAATATGAACATCTATCATCCCCGGTATGAGCCACATTCCTTTGCCATCAATTAGTTCAGCATCAGCTTCGATTGTTTCCAGTTCTTGCGTCGCTTCTATTCGCTTCAACTTCCCATTCGCAATCCAGACGGTTGCAGAAGGAAGTATTTGATGAGGCAGGTGAACTTTGACATGTTGAATGATTTGGTTGTTCATTTCGACTCAACTCCATCCTGTTGGTTATGGGTCTGACATTCTATAAGTGTAATATTTTTGTGATCTAATATTTCCTGTATTTCAACGGGAATCGATTGATCAGTTACAATAATATCCACGTGATCAAAGTCCAACTTGAACCTCGATTTCACCGCGAATTTGGTATGATCTGCAACAAGTATGACCTGATCCGAGCGCCGGGCCATTTCTCTCTTCACCCGGACATCTTCTTCATATGGATAATAGAGTCCGTCTGGCTGGATTGCTGTCGCACCGATGAACGCTTTATCGGCACGGATTTCACTGATTTTATCAATGACAGAAGGACCATATAATAATCGATTTTGGGTATGCAGATAACCGCCAAGCAGGTAGATGCTCAGATCTTCCCGTTTGGAGAGTATCCCTACATTATCGATGGAATGCGTAACCGCTGTTATCTCTCTCGCTTGAATATGCTCCGCAACAAATTGAACGGTCGTAGATACGTCAAAAAATACCGTTTCGTGGTCCCGAATCAGTTTAGCGCCATGCTCGCCGATCACCTTCTTGCTCGTGGGCTCATCAATAAGTCGTTCCTGATAAGAAGTAAGTTCCTTTTGCAGTTCAGGCAAGGCTACCCCTCCGTGCGTGCGAACAACAACTCCTTCTTGAACTAATTTGACAATATCCCTGCGCGCGGTATCCCGCGACACTTGAAAGAACGAGCATATCTCTCCAACACTCATCGTTTTATGTTGTTTTAAGTAATCCAGGATGTTTACTAATCGTTCCTCTTGGAACATCTCTTCCCCCTCCTTGCTTAAGTATTTACATTCTATATATAAGTATATATAAGTAATTATAAATAAACAATAAGTATTTGTAAGTTTATTATTATTCTTGTCAAAAGCAAAAAAACCACGATTATCGAGGTTTTAAAAGTATACATATGTTAGTCCTACGATATTTTCCATTTCGGTTATCGCACCGTGAGTCCATTTATACTCTTAAATAGGATGAAGACAGGCCGCTTCTTGCACAGAAGCAGCCTGCCCTTACAATCGAACAGGAGCGCCGTTAATAAGTAAACGATTGATTTACAGTGCCAATCCGTGCGTTTGCATATTGGATATCATTACTTCTCATATTTTCAAACGCTTGCACTGCTGCATTGGCAACGTCAATATCCTGTGCGCTTGTTCCTCCACTTACACCAATGCCACCGACAATCCTTCCTTCATGAACCAAAGGAATTCCTCCGCCGAGGATAACGACTTTCCCCCGATTCGTTGTATTAATTCCGAAGGTTGCTCCACCAGGAAGCGCAGATTGCGCTAAATTCGCTGTTGGCATTTGCAAAGCTACACTGGTCCAAGCCTTACCTATGGCAATATCGATACCTGCTATTTTGGCATTGTCCATCCTATAGAAAGCCATTAGGTTTGTGCCCTCATCTACGATCGCTATGTCCGAGTTAAGTCCCATTTGTCTGGCACGCTGTTCGGCAATTTCCAATAACTTCTTCGCAGTTGTTAAAGTGAGTTTATACATCATAGCTCCCCTTTACTAAATAGAAATACTGCATTATATTGTCATATGCCTATAGTGGTGAATTGCCTTATACCAGTACTTCCGGAATGAATGCTAAAGAAATGTCTTGGATACCCATTCAAAAAACTTTTCCTTCTCTTCTAAGTGCGGATAATGCGCAGATTGATCAAACGCAATAAACTCCTTCTGATCGGCTTCAAGCATATCGAAATATTCTTTTGCTGCATGAGAGGATGTCATAAAGTCATAATCGCCCATGATAAAGTAGCACGGTATTTCAAGTTTCGTTACAAGCGTTGGCAACGGATGTTCTATAACCTCCTCCAACAAAACCTTTTGAGAAAAAGATATCCCGACGTTATATCGAATAGCGTCCATTAAGTTATACTCGCTGCTTAACAGCATTCCAAGGCTATTGCCGTCAGGGCTGTCAATAAGTCTTGAAGCTCCGCCATATCGAATGACATAATTTCGGGGAGTGAACATTTCGCCCTTTTTGATTTTATCGGTTAGGCCTTGCAGATATAAGACGTCTTCCACGTTGCCGGCCTGATGAGCTTGGCTGATTAAGTAGGTCAAACTGTCCATCTCGCTTGTTAAGGTATCCCCCATCTGGCCAATCCCGACATAAGCCTCATATTTTTCGGGGGCTTTATGGGCCGCCTGTGCAGCAATATACGTACCATAAGAATGTCCAATGAGAATTATCTTTTCTTTGCCCAGACGTTCCGAAACGTGATCCGTTAAAGTCAATAAGTCATTTACCAGCAATTCCGTTGAAAGATTAGCGTAATCCTCAAAAAAACGATAGGATTTTCCACTGGCTCTTTGGTCGTAATGAACAACCGTAAACCGGGTTTCCAACAAGTCTTGATATGCTGCGGCATATGGGATTTCCGGGGCTCCAGGTCCTCCGTGCACAAATAAAATGACGGGATTGTTCTTGTCATCGCCGCGTATCATCAGTTCTTGCTTGCTTCCATTGATCTCTACTTGTTCTAATATGCTAATACTATTTTCGCCTTTGATGGACGATGTCCATGTAGGAAAAATTAGGGCTGTTATGAGTAGCGCTATTAGTGTTACCCCGATAATTCTTAATGCTTTTTTCAATTTTCTCATGGTCTTGGGACACCTTTCTGCTTAAAGCTTGAAGTAAATTGCGAAAGATCCAATGTAGATTTCATACATCTCATTGTACCTTAGGCTCGTTTACTCCAAATCCTTCCTGAGACTGAATTGGACCCAGACCCTAGTCGAAGAAATCAGCGGCATTAGAACATAGCTAATAACAAAAAGCCGCTGATCTTGATGCAGATCAGCGGCGTAGAAACTACCAGGAGGATAGTTCGGTCCTTTTCCAATTGTTTTGGGCAACGCAAACATATACATATTTGTCGTCCCAAGAGATCTGTCCTTGGCTGCATGCAGCACTGGACGAAGCGGGCGTATACTTTTCGCGAAGACGCAGCATATCCCCGTTTACATCGAGCTTGGTGTCGGGTTCATTCGTGCCAATTCCGATATTGCCGTCACTGCGCTGCACGGTGAGCGGGGAATCGAGCACTTTGCCGTCATCTCCATAACGGACGAACTGCAGGTTGGCTCCCGCATTGTCACCCGATTCCTCTAAACTGTCGGCCCGTACGGCCCATCTCGGTGTCGTCTCATTATCCTTGCCGGCTGCACTTAACTGGATATCCCGGTTCGTCCCGCTTTCGCCGGCTACCCGCAAGATACCACTCATGACATTGAAATTGGACGAATGCGTACGGATCTCGCTTACGTCGGTGTCAAACGGAATTTCAAACCGGGTAAACAACTGGTTGGGGTATTGACCAGTCGGCGACATAGTCGTCTCGAACGAGATATGCTTATGATCCTGCTGCTCCGGATTGTTTGCCTTGTCATGGGAAATGATCGCCGTCTTGTCCTTGCCATTCTCGTCAACCCAGACGATCGCCGGCTTGGCCCTTTCCGCCGTCCATTGCAATCGAATCAGATCGGACTGATGCCCTTCTTCCTCGATCCATTTCTTGTCGGTGGATAAATGAAGCCGTTCATTGTGCGGTATGCGTATATCGTCGCCGTTTTGCTCGGATTGTCCAAGTGTCGTTTCCACTTCCTTTTCCTGATCCGTACAACCCATGCCGAGCAAGAAGATGCTCACCATTATAATCATAATCGTCCCTAATAATTTCACAGTGTTTCCCTCCATTTATCGGTATGATTCGATTTCGTTCGTGTTCATGAACAAAAACACTTTGTCTGATCGTATTATATCCACCCCCCAGCGTACACCCATTTCATCAAACTTCCCGAAAAAATGATTCTTTTCGTCTATAAAGTTTTGTCGGAATTCGTCCGAAAGGTGTGCTTCGGTTGGTCATACAAAACAGCCCAAACTTTCATTCTTTTGTAGGCCCAGCAAGAGGGACTTTTGGGTCATTCGGTAGTAACTGGTTCGAGCTTAAAACATGAAGTCCTAGTCTTCCAAGATTATTCGATATCGTTAAAACAAAAAAAAGCCGCGATTTCCGCGGCTTTCAATATATGTGATTAATAAACTTCATAATTTTGTCCGGTTTGAGCTCCTTCTACGCTTTTTTTGAAAGCAAGGGCTACGCGACTAGCAGGAACTGCTTCAAAGCCCGGAAAAAACTCACCATATTTTCCAAGTGATTCTTGCAAGACATTCGGGCTAACACTATTTATACGGATTCCCCTAGGCATTTCAATCGAGGCGGACTTAACGAACGCTTTAACACCACCATTAGCCATGGCTGCTGATGCACCTTGAGGAATGGGATCATCCATCATGATACCCGTTGTTAGAGTAAAGCTTCCGCTGTCATTAACGTAGTCCATTCCCAAAAGGACTAAATTGATTTGCCCCTTAAGTTTACTTTCAATCCCTATTTCGTTTAGCTCTGGCGTTAATTCTGTAATAGAAGCAAAATGAGCACCGCCCGTTGCACTAATGACTGCATCCACTTTCCCAACTTGCTCATACATGTTTTTGATGCTATCAACCGATGTAATATCAACCATTACGTCTGTTCCGTTTCTTCCAGCACGAATAATTTCATGATGTTGTCCTAGTTCTTTGGCGACTGCTTGTCCAATCGTACCGCTTGCCCCAACTATGATTATTTTCATGTTTGCTCTCCTTTCCATCTACAAAAAACTTGCACCATGATTCATTTTGGGAATTTCCCTTGGAGATAAGAATCCCATAGCTGATGAATAAATTCAATATTGATTTGGTTTTCAAGCGCCTTGGAAATTAGTCCAAGGTCGTCCATTCAGCGCATCTTAAAAACCATATTTATATTAACACATCATCGGTAAGACATAAAAAGTCGCCTCAATGGGCGACTTTCTATTCGTAGATGTTTTTCCTGCAAAGAATATCTACTTAAACCGATTCTCTGCTAAAATCAAGACCATTCACCAATGACCGCTTGTATGCGCTGCTCCACTTCCGAACGCTTTTCTTCCGTAATACTTCCCGCTTTGACTTTATTCAGATGCTTGAGCGCATCATTCAGATGCTTCACGGCCTGATCCTTCTTGCCCTGTTTATGCTTTAGCTCTGCTTGTTTCAGAGCATTGCCGATCTGCTGGCTAAGCGGATGGCTGATATCACCCTGCAACTTCCAGGACTGAATATCGTCCATCAGGGAGCCCAGCCTATCCGGTGCGGCCGCATCAGACACTTCAATCTTCATCAGCTGCGTATCGTTAGTGTAGTAAATGTTGCCGTCGTGTCCCAAATTCACGTGCTGGGATTCCGCCAGCGTCTGGTGCTCCATCGTTTCCGGATTGACCACGGTGACATGACCGGCAAGCGTCAGATACATAAGGCCGGCCTCGCTCCAGCGAATATATACCGGACGCCAATTGCCGTATTTCTCAACACCTTCGTAAATCGTCTTGCTTTTCACAATTTCCTGGGTGTTCGGGTTTACAGCGAAGAGCGTTCCGTCAAAAGCCGCCCACAGCAGCCCGTCAGGACCAATACTGGTACCGCTGATGATATGAGGCGTAGGAGAAGCGCCATTAATGGAAGGTACCCATTCCTTCTCCACTTTGCCGGTCGCGATGTCCCAGATAAACAATTTGGCCGCCGGTTCTGAAGGAGTGATGCCCAGTCCGCCAGCGACGGTGGTGGAACCGTAAACCTTACCGTCTTTCACCGCAATGCCGACAATCGACTGATTGTTGATGACGTTCTTGTATTCGGTATAATTGCTGCCATTGGCCGGATCATAAATGGTTAGGGATCCGCCGAGTTTGCCGTAATCCGGAATGGTACCGATAAACAGCTTGCCCTCAGCGGCTCTCATGATGAACGGTCGGTCCTGCCCGGTGATTTTGAACTGGCTCTTACGCTGCGTCGGATTTTCCGCATTGTATTCAAAGATATCCGCACCAGGATAAACGCCCATATACATCTTGCCGTTCATGGACACCATGCCTTCCGACTGACCCATAGGGAAAGTTTCGAAGGTACCGGTCTCAACTGAATATGCAGACCCTGTACCCCCAGGGTAACCGCTAATGAACAGACGTCCATCCGGACCGTTCTCCATCGTCTGAACAGGAATCGGGTTGCCATTCACCGGATACGGAATCGCCTTGACCTGCTTGGTCGTAAGATTCATGAAGGCTACGCTGCCGCCGAATTGAACGGTTGCAAGAGAAACACCTGGAAGATCCGGAACGTTCGGAACCTCCACCCAAGCCGTATTACGCAGGAACGTTCCGTACACCACACCGGTGTCAACGGCAGCAAGGGTATTCAAATCCACTTCCATCAGATGGTTATTCTGCACGAAATAGATTTTATTGCTGCCTTCCGGTCCATAAGAGAGACGAATGCCTTTATTGTTCAAGTGGTATGTCTCGCTCCACTGCTGCAGCTCCAGATCATAGAACAGAAGCGCGTTGTTTCCTTTGCTGATGCCCGCAACCAAATATTTGCCCGCGACATCCAACTGGTTCACCATCCCGATGTCAACCGCTCCGTTGTAGCTCGGAAGCTGGATGGTCCCCTTCTCCCCAGATACCACATTGACCTTCACAATGCTGCCTTCTATCCCGATACCGACATACAGATATCCGTCATGATACGCAGTGGAACGACTGTAGCTTTGGCCCGTGCCTACGATGCCGTAGTCTTTCATTTCCCCTGTAGAAGGATCATAGCGGCCCGCTTTTGCATTGGGATAAGAACCGAAGTAGACCCGGCCCTCCTCATCGTGAGACAAGCCATATACGACCTGCTCACCGATGCCGCCCAGAATTTTCAATTGTTTAGTCACCGGAGAGTAGGAGTACAGTGTACCGTTCCCTCCGATATACACCGTCCCGTCAGGGGTCGTAATATGCGTCCAAGAGCTTTCGGATCCCGTTAACGGGTGCGTGCTCAGCACTTCTTTGGTTTTCAGATCAATGACATGAAAGATAGCCGGCTTGCCGGATACCGTTGTATACATAACCTCGCGCCCGTCCTGAATTCCAAATGCCCCGTCATAAATCGCAACGCTTTGCATCGGAGATCCCAAATCGATAGGATTACTGTAAGTTTTCCCAATGTCCGCCGAGGCACTTGTGGGGAAGAAAACCGCAGTCAGTAACGTGACACAAATCGCGAAACACAGGCGTTGGAGTGCCTTCTTCACGTGAAGCCTGCTGTGGGTTATGTTCATTAATTCATCCTCATTTCTATTATGGAATGTATTGTAAATCAAATAACTGTCCGACCTGTGCAGGTAAACTTGATCATTTTACCAAGTAAGGATCGCGGCATCCCTCCCCGACTAAGAATGTTGAATCATGAAGTCCTGGTATTTATGTAGTTCATATACTCGCAAAGAATTTAGCATATACCCTATATAGTGTCAACTGGTTCTTATCTGGTCATTATCTTAGAATGATAGAATCGTTCAGCCTCACTGAAAACTTGTTATTTCGAGAAAGTAAAAAAAAGCCGTGACCACGGTGGTCACAGCTTATGAATCCATTTGTCTCTTGTTGTTTTACTTCCCAGCCCGGACATCAGCTCTTCCTCATCGATCAGATAAGAGAAGTATTGCTTCAACTGCTCGCGGAACAGCAGCATCTCATCCAGGCTTAGTCGTATATCTTTGCAGGTCTTATATAGATGAGCCATTTCTCGGTGCAGGTTGAGACGGGAGGGCCGTCCCTCCATCTCCGGATCCACATTCTCAGTAATATAGCGGTTTGCTGGTAGGCTGTACGAATGCCTGCGGATGTATTCCTGCACCTCGTTAGAGGCCAGGAAATCGGCAAAGCTTTGGGCCAGCTCCTGCTCTTTGGAGTGGGCGCTTACCCCGATCCCGGTGCCCAATAGCAGTGTTGTTCCATTATCAAAATGCGGCAGAGGCGCCACGTCATAAGTAAAGGACGCTCCCTTCAGCTGGTTGAGCAGATAATACGTCGTCAAAATGACGGAGACCTTCTGCTCACGGAACAGATTCTCCGCTTCAAAAGCGCCTTGAGCCAGCGCCAACGGGAACATGCCGTCCTCGTGAATCAGCCCGCGGAGCCAGGACAAACCCTCGATCGCCCGGCTCCATGACGAATCAATCTCCGTATCGCCTCTATTCTGCATGAGGAAAATGGGCCATCGGTTCAGTGAATACAATTGCAGGGCCAGACTGTAACGTCCGGGGCTTTTCAGCTCCCTCAGCATTCGCTGAAGATCGTCCCAGCTCCAACCACTGTCCGGCTCAAACTGTCGTTTTTCCCGAAGATGCTCCTTGTTGTAGGCTAAAATCACGGGAGAATGAATGAACGGCTTTGCCGCCAGCTTGCCTTCGGCATCCACGAACGGAGCATGCAAAAAAGTGTAGGTTGACGCATAGGGCTGCTGTGGGAGAAACAGACCGGTACTTCCGCTCTCCTGGAAATGCATCATATCCTGCATGTTGACGGACAACACGTCCACAATGCCAAGCCTCATCAGGTTCGCGATGCTTTCCGCATGTTCATACGGCAGGTCCACGATTTCTACAAAAATATCCGGGTGCCGTTCCTGGAACAGGGCAAGTAGGACCTCCATTTCCGCCTCTGCATATAGAGAAGGATACATACCGAAACGAATCTTCCGGACTTGTCCGGTAGAAGCAACCACTTGGGTGCCCACACGGGGCACTTTAACGATCAATTCTTCCTGAACCAGCTGATCCAGCGCTTGCCGGACCGAATTTTTGCTTAGACCGTACAGCTCGATCAGAGACATTTCCGACGGAAGATAATCGCCTTGAGCGTAAGCGCCGCTTTTAATTTTTTGGCGCAGATCGGTGACCATGCGCTTCATTTTATTTTGAAAAGTATACCGGTCGGATTTAGCCATATGTGTCCACCTTTATTTACCATAACTGGTTTGCTACATCAATCCATTCTTATAGTATACTCACTCTTCAACTCGTTTGGCAAAATTAAATCCCATGAAAACTACACCTGGGCAGATAATCGTTGAAATCATAATCAACAAAAAAGGATTTATTCATATCATCTCGAACATGATATTTCGGTGCATGGATTGCTAGGTTACATTGGTTACCATCCCCTATACTCAATCTTGAAAGGATGGTCTGTATGGATTGGCTGGATCGTATGAACAACGCAATGGAATATGTAGAAACACACCTGTCAGATACGATTGATTACGATATCGTGGCTAGAATTGCCTGCTGCTCAACATACCATTTTCAACGAATGTTTCCGTTCATAACAAATGTGTCGCTTTCAGAGTACATTAGGCGCAGGCGGCTCACCCTTGCCGCATTTGAACTGCAGCAGAGCGGTACAAAGGTCATCGACATCGCTTTAAAGTATGGTTACGAATCGCCTGAGGCATTTTCTAGAGCGTTTAAAAAAATGCACGGTGTGATGCCAATGTCAGCGCGCGACAGAGGTGTTACCCTGAAGGCCTATCCTCGGTTATCCTTTCATATTTCGATTCGAGGAGATGTTGAGATGAATTACAGAATGGAGGAAAAACAGGCTTTTGAGATGTTCGGCGTATCAACTGTGGTGAATAGCGATGGCGATCATCCGTTTATTGATATACCTGCTTTTTGGACTACGTGTATAGCCGACGGTACCGTTGATCGAATTCGTACAGCTGCGGGTCTGGGGGAAAATGGTCAGATCCATGGGATACTATACAACAAGCAAGGTGGGGAATTTTCCTACATGATCGGTTACTTTATGACCCAGAGTGGCATGCCAGAAGGGTTTGAAAGACTCCCGATCCCACCTCAAACCTACGCGATATTCTCAACTGGCCTCTACCCCGACGGGCAAAGCGGTATTCATGATTTATGGAAGCGCATTTGGGCAGAGTGGTTTCCAACCTGCAATTACGAACCGGCAAATGGTCCTGAGTTTGAAATGACTTACGATAGAGGCAACGACATGTATGAAATGGAAGTTTGGATCCCTGTCGTTAAGAAGAAGGGCTCTTAGAACGAGAAGAGCAGCACGAGGGTCAATCTCTCATGCTGCTTTCTCTCGTCCTGCCTCTAATGCCCTCTACGCTTAAAATAATAAACGATACCCAACACATTAAATGATCATCCGTTCGTCTATGTACGCGATATTCGCGGCTTTTTAACGAATATGTTAGTAATTAGATACAATCTTAATCTCCAACCTTAGAAGCGGGCAGTTTTACAACAGCTGTAAGTCCTTCCCCTCGATCACTCTCCAGAATCAGTTCTCCCTGATGAGCCTTGGCAATCCTCTCCACCATGGGTAGTCCCAGTCCATGTCCTTGTCGGTTCGGGCGTGTTCGTCCAGAAGTGTAGGGAAGTAAAATCACGCCCTTTAGTTCTTCTTTCGGGATGCCTCTTCCGTTGTCCGATACCACAAAGCTATAAAACACCCCGTCTGCCGGACCCGTTTTCAATTCAATTTTACATCCGTCCGGGTTATGCCTGATACTGTTCTGTACCAGGTTGGTTATCGCCCGATACAATAGACGTTCATCCCCGCTCACGATCAGACTCTCGTCCATCATATGAAGAGAAATGTCATAGCTCTCATCGAGGCCGTTATTTAAAAAGTCGGATACGACCTGTCTGGCCAACGCGGAGAGACGGATCGACTTCAACTGTAATGGCTGCATATCGTATTCCAGCATCGATACCAAATTCAGATCACTCACCAAAGATCGCAAGCGTTCCCCCTGGCGACGGATGATTGCAGCCTGTTGTTTATGCTCAGCAGACAGTTCCGGCTGGTCCTCCAACTCGCTCGCATAACCCAGGATCATGGATAGCGGTGTCCGGATATCATGGGAGATGCCTGCGATCCAGTTCGATCTCGCAACGTCCCTCGCTTTGAGTGCATCATTCTTCTCTTGGAGCATCTGAGAGGTCGAATTGATGCTTTGGGACACATCATTGAATATCCCCCCTGTATCCACCTGGACCGGCTCTTCCTTGGAAAGAGCATGGATGCCATGAATCAACGGCCTTATTCCCCGGATGACCCGCGTTCCAATTAGCACGGAAACCAGCAGTGCAAGGGCTACATTGCACAACAGTAACAACAAAATTCGTACAGGTAGGGACCTTAGCCACTCGACCATGAAGTCGATTTGATATTTTCCGTAGGTGTTTTTGGGATATCCCAATACCAGCAATCCATCTTCTCGTTCCCATACATATACGGGGTATTCCATCAGATAGTAGCGGGAGAACTTGGCTACGTCCGTTACATCATAGGACCTTGGAATGTCCTCAGGCAGTCGTTCGCTCCACTGTACCTCTCCATCCCGATCCATCAACATGGCCCAAGTTTGGTGCATATCCAGCAGTTGAATCCCCTCATGGCCAAGCACATAGTTTCCCTGTTGCAGAACCAATTCGTTGGCCAATTTCTGCACAATTGCTTCAGGGGAAGGCCCTTTGTGGTTTTCCTGGAAAATCAATGAACCGAGTAATACCAGATTGAACAGCAACAGAAGAAAGGAAACCAGAATCGTCGAACCGACAAACCGCCGTAATATCCGGATAACGCCATCCATTATCTGGACTCCTGTGTCATGAGTTTATACCCGAGTCCACGCACGGTTAACAAATACACCGGATTTGATGGATCTTCCTCGATTTTCTCCCGAATGCGTCGAACATGCACCATCAAAGTGTTCTCATAACCATAAATCTCATCACCCCATACAGCTTGGCATAAAGCGTCACTGGTTACGATCCGGCCCTGATTCTCATACAGCTTCATCAGTATGGAGTGCTCCTTGGCAGTCAACGAGAATTCTTTGTGCTCCCTTAGTACGACAGCGCTATCCAAATCTACAGTTAGAGCACCTAACCGAAATACAGGTAACCGTTCTACGATGTTGGAGGCATATACCCGCTTCAAAATAGCCATCAGTCGGAGAATAAGCTCTCTGGGCAAAAAGGGCTTGACCATATAATCATCAGCGCCCAAGCCTAGCCCGAGCAGCCGATCTTCATCTTCACCTCGCGCAGACAGAAACAGTACAGGCATGTCCGTAAACGACCGGATGGATGAAAGCAGCGAAAAGCCGTCTCCATCCGGCAGCATGATATCCAATATGGCCGCATCTGGCTTCTCCGATCTGCAAACAGACAGGGCATTCGAGAAATTGCCGGCAGTATAGATCCGGAAGAAGCCTTCCCTTCGTAGGAAACGTTCAATCATCTCACGTATTTCAGGCTCGTCGTCAACAATCAGTATTTTTTTATTCTTTATCAAGTCCAATTCACATCACCCAATTTAGTATACATGACGAATGCATGCAGCCGATATTTTCCTAATCTATTTAAGGTAAATGTAAGGTTAACTTCAGCGGAACGCAAGGATCCTGTTCTATAGTGAGTAACAGAGACCTTTATGAAATGGAGTTGAAATCAATGTTAATTACGTCGCCCCCCATCGTGGAGACCCATAACCTGTCCAAAGCTTACAGTGGTACACACCGTGTAAACCAGCTGAATCTAACAGTGCAACCCGGACAAATCTTCGGCTTCCTGGGCCCGAATGGAGCTGGCAAAACAACCACGCTTAAGATGCTGCTCGGGCTCATTAAGCCTACCGAAGGCAAGGTCAAAGTGTTTGGCAAAGACTTGGACAATCATCGCCCGTCCATTCTGAACCAGACCGGTTCCCTGATCGAATCTCCATCATATTACGGCCATCTGACTGGACTTGAGAATTTGAAGGTCATGCAGCGCCTCCGCGGCGTCCCGAGCAAGAATATAGACGAGGTACTCCGAATTGTAAGACTCGAAAACCATAAGCATAAGAAGGCAGACCAATACTCTTTGGGTATGAAACAACGGCTAGGCATTGCCATGGCTTTGCTCGCCTTTCCCAGCCTGCTGATTCTAGATGAGCCAACGAATGGCCTTGATCCTGCGGGTATCGGCGAAATCCGTGAGTTAATCAAATCCCTCCCCGGACAATACGGGATTACCGTGGTGCTGTCGAGCCATCTATTGTCGGAGATAGAGCAGATTGCTACGTACGTAGGCATTATTAATGACGGTAAGCTGCTGTTTCAGGGGACGATGCAGAACCTCCAAACCAGCAACAAAGCCACCATTCGTTTCAAGACAACGGACCCGACAAGAGCGGAGAAGATTCTGCTAACCCAAGGATATTTACCCAAGATCCAGGGGAAACAGCTTGTGTTTGAACAACTCCCGGACGAGGAAGTTTCACGCATAAATCGGGTGCTGGTGGAACAAGATCTACCCGTCATCCGGATTGAGGAGCATAAAAAGAGCCTGGAAGACATTTTCCTTGATTTGACCGGAAGGGAGCGAAGCCTGTAATGAACGCTCTGTCACTGGAGTATTTCAAAATTCGCCGCAAACGGATCTGGGTCATGCTTACGCTGTTTCTTGCTGCTGAGATGGTCTGGGCCTCCATGTCCATGAGTATTTCCATCTCAAGGAGCGCTGCAAATGCGAGTTGGGAAGCCTTGATCTTCAGCATCTCTTCCATGAACGGTCTGTTTCTTCCTATTATTTCAGCTATTGTGGTTTCCCGCATTTGTGACATGGAGCATAAGGGAAACACCTGGAAAATGTTAATGACAACCAATATAGGTCGGAATCATGTCTACGCTGCAAAATACATATGTGCGAACAGCCTGATCCTCTACGGTATTTTGGCGCAGGCTGTTTTCATCGTGGGATTCGGCAAATCCAAAGGCATTGGCGGCAGTTTACCGCTTTCCCTGCTCATCCAATTTACCATCGGAACGATGGTAACAACATTCGTCATCATCGCTCTCCAGCAATGGTTGTCCCTTACGGTACGGAATCAGGCTTTCTCCTTATGTTTGGGCATGCTGGGCGGCTTTATTGGAACGACATCCGGGCTATTTCCGTCCGGCATTCGTCACCTGTTCGTTTGGTCCTACTACATGGATTTAAGTCCAGTTACCTATGTGTACAGCTCTACTTCAGGTTCATATCTATCCGGCACGCTGCCTGCTGGATTGCTGATTGCTTCTATTCTTCTGGCTGCGGTTTTCTATTTTGCAGGGAGCATTCACACTTCAAAACAAGAGATCTAAGGAGGAACCCCATGTTCAGGAGCATTTCCGCCGAATGGCTCAAACTTCGACATTCCCGCATCGGCCTAGTACTGGCGATACTGCCCGTATTCAGCCTGCTGATCGGATGCTTTAACTTTTATTTCAACCAAGCGGCCTTGCAGAACGGTTGGTACAGCCTGTGGACACAAGTCAGTTTGTTTTATGGAGAGTTTTTTCTGCCCATCCTGATTGCCATCTGCTGTGCCTTCGTATGCCGATTGGAACACGCAAACCGTAACTGGAATATGGTTCTTGCTTCCCCAATGTCCATCACCAGTCTGTTTATTGCTAAACTGTTTACCGTCAGCCTGCTGATCTTCGCGGCCCAGACCTTCTTTATGTTCATGTACTGGGCCGCTGGCCGGTTGTTCTCCATTCCGGGTCCGTTCCCGATGGAAACCGTAGTATGGAGCCTGCGCGGATGGTTCGCTTCCATTTCCATTGCGGCATTGCAGTTGGGGTTGTCCATAAGGATCAGAAGTTTCGCTACGCCTATCGGTATCAGCCTTTGCGCCGTTTTTCTGGGACTCGGTTTGTATGTGCTGAACTTTGGCATGCTGTTTCCGTACTCTTTGTTGACCATAGGAATGGGCGTCCTGAGTCAAAAAGGACTAACCCTTGCGGAGAACCTCGTTTTTATGTTCATGAACAGCACCTTTATTCTGCTATTGGGAGCATGGTCCATCCGCCGCTTGAAATATAAAGATGTCGCTTCATCCTAAATTCTTAAAGAAAAAGGAGCATTGAATATGAAAAGAGCATTTGCCATCCTCGCATTTTGAATTGCACTTTTTGTGGTTTTTATGTCAACTGTCAAATTGACCTCAGATCTTCCGATGGGCAAAGAAACCTACTATACCATCGTGGATTGTGCTCCCGGCATTGGGAATAATGGTAGATATATCTACGTATTGGTTAGCTATACAAACGAAGGGAAGCCGAAATCATTGTCCTTTTCTTCTAGCAAGCCATTACAAAACGGGGCGTATTTAAAGCTGTATGTCTCAATGCTGAGGGGCGTCACCTACTGGGAAGAAGTCTCGGCAGACGCTATACCTGTGCAGGCGAAGCAGCTTACCTCTAAGTGCAGAAAGAAAAAGATATACAATGGCAGAAGAGCCGCTCCGTATGAGAGCGGCTCTTCTCCTATCTATATTATACCAAGCTTATCCGAGCCCTCCATTCCTAAAAAATACAACCACGCCGATTGTAATGATTTGCTCGAATTGACGTGACACTCACCTGTTTTCTTCTCAAGTTGTTTTCTTACCAATGTAATCCAAAACTTCATATAACACGATCGATCCGAAGCCCACCTGCTCAGGCTGGATAATCGCAGTCTCTTCCCCGATACGGGTATTATTCGATTTGGCATCTGACAACGTACAGCTGCTAAATAGCATAACAAAAGCGAGTCCTAACAAGACTCCCTTCACTGTGTTTCGTTTATGTTCGGATATCATGATTATCCACTCCATATACAGATATTCTATGAGCGTTATCATCTAGATTCTATAGTATAAAACGCATCTAGCCATACAATAGTTGATATATATTGGAAATTTTATCATTTCGTGTTCCGCAATGGCCTATATAATAATCCCGATTTTCTATGGCACGTTTACCATGTCCAGGCCTGTATGGTATACGCCTTGGCAAAATAAAACTGTCCAGATCCCCTTTATTCACAGGCCGCATGCCGAGTCATCTAATCGGAGTGCAAATGTTATCGGTTATGAGACCTGTTTCTCGGGAAATCCGACACCGTCATCTATCAGTGGATCTCAACTTCCACCGGCAGGTCATCGTCAAGTTACTTCCATGTAGCTCCGCTGTCAACGAGCCATTCATCTTGTCCATTAAACTTTTGGCAATGGAAAGACCAAGTCCCGATCCTTGGGCGGATCGGGTACGGTCGACCGTATAGAAGCGATCGAATAGGAACCTCACATCGCTTTCGGATAATTCCTTTGCTTCGTTAACAATCGTAAAGTCGGCCGTCTTATGGTGTTGCTCGAAGCGAATGACCACAAGACCGGTAGCATGTTCGACCGTATTGGCGAGCAAATTCTCGAGGACCCTTCGCACAGCAGATTCGTCGGCATATACAGCCACCTCTTCCTTCGGCAATCGGATCTCCGGCGTGATCCCCCTTTCGTTGAACCGATCATAGAAACCAACGAGAGTGTCTGTCAGGAGGGTGGTCATTCCGATACGCTCGGTTTTAAGTCGATAATCCGAAGACTCGATTAACGACAGCTCGAAGAAATCGTTCAATAGCGCTTGAAGCCGTCTTGTACGATTTTTAACGATTGTGACGTATTCATGTTTCTCCTCAGGCGTAATAGATTCTGCTTCCAGTAGTTGAATAAAACCGATTATGGAGGTCAGAGGAGTCCGAATATCATGGGAAATGTTCGCAATCGCCTGCCTTAACTCATTCTCGGTTCGTCTTCTGAGGGCCTCCGAGTCGATTATGAGATCAGACTGGCGATTAATTTGTACCGCTAGCGCTTCGAGCCTCCGGTCGAATAGAGTTAAGTCGATTTTTTTGCCGGTTGTCCGTTTATTGTAACGGCGCAGTTGCTCTGTCATCCTCCCCAACTCCCGCCTCAACAGCAGCAGACGGGCTAGCAGGAGAGCTACCACCGCAGCCAATATGAGCGTTATGATAAGCAAGACTCTCCCGCCTCTCTCGTCCTTTATTTAATTTCCTTTCTACGGTACACGAGAATACCAAGCAGTCCGGATATGACGATCGTCAGCAATGGCACGAGCAGAAGCGCTGGCAGATCACCGTTGTCGATATTGGTCTTACTGATATTGCCTAGTAGCTTGAAGATAGAATAATCGTACAGCGTAGTAAACAACGGGATATATTCACCCAAACCGGTCATCATCGAATCGATCATTAGGAAGAAAATCATCGAGAAGCCGATCGTTTTGCCGCTATCGGTCAATACGGTAGTGAACATGGCACCAACCGCCGCATAGCCCGAAGCATACAACAGCGTTAATCCGAGGACTCTTGGTATAAAGAACGGGTCGATCTCCTCCGGAAGTTGACCGAAACCTGCAAGCACTGAAACTTCGATCGTGCTGACGATCGGAAATACGAGAGAGATAGCCATCGCACCGACTGCGAATCCAATCAATTTGGCGGCAAACAGCCGTCCTCTATCGTTGCCCGACGATGCAATAGTTTTCATGACACCTGTCGAATATTCGTTAGAGATGAAGAATCCCGCCAGAGCCGCTACTCCGAATTTGATAACATAGGCATTGCCCGTAATAAAGTTTAGTAAAAACTCGGCACCGGTGATCTGCGGATCTCCATTGGACATATTGTCAAAATAATAGAGCAGCGGATACGCTAGTGAAAGAGCAGCGATTGTGAGCAATAGCACACGGAACGATCTGTCCTTGCGCAGCTTGAATAACTCGGCTCTGATTAAATTATACATGCAGGGCACCCCCGATCCGCTTCGTGAAATAGCTCTCCAAGTCTTCGCCCATCGGCATAAACTGCTCAATCTCCAGGCCAGCGGTGAATAATGCCGAAGATACTTTGCCTGGGTGCTCGATGCTGCTATACAGCTTAATGGCGCCATCGGGCATCACTTCGAAATCCGTTGTGCCAAGCTCATTCTGAATTACAGTTGCCGCTTTGTCCGGATTATCCGCTTTTATAAACACGTACTGCTGGCATTTGCCGTTCAATTCTTGGGCAGTGAGCTGCTCCAGCAACTGGCCGTGATGAATGATGCCGAAGTGGCTCGCCAGTAAATACAACTCACTCAGAATATGACTAGAGATCAGAATAGTAATCCCTCGCTCGCGGTTGAGCCGCTTGAGCAGCTCGCGCATTTCAATGACCCCCATCGGATCGAGCCCGTTGGTCGGCTCGTCCAGGATGAGAAATTCCGGATCACCTAGTAAGGCGATTCCGAGTCCGAGTCGCTGCTTCATTCCAAGTGAGAAATTTTTCGCCTTCTTCCTGCCCGTTCCCTGTAGTCCGACCAGTTCAAGCATGCTTGCGACGCAATCATGGCCGGGGATGCCGCGGAGAATCCGGTTCGCCTCCAAATTCTCAGCGGCGGTCATATGGGGAAACAACGCAGGGCTCTCGATAATCGACCCGATCCGCTTACGAGCTTGAATCAACGCCCGCTCATCGCTGGCGCCGAACAGTTCGATCGTTCCTTCGGTTGGAAAAGCAAGTCCAGTCACGATGCGTATAAGCGTCGATTTTCCTGCTCCGTTCTGCCCAATAAAGCCATAAATGGAGCCCTTGCGGATGGATAAATTCACTTTGTCCAACGCTAGGCTACCTTTGAATTTCTTGGATAACTGGTTCGTTTGCAATACGTATTCGCTCATCGTCGTCTTGGCCTCCCTTATGTGATAGACCAAGTATAGGAACAAAAAATTAAGAGGGTCTAAAGCCAAATCTTAAGAATGTCTTAAGGCATGAGCCGATAACCTATGCCCCATACCGTTTCGATAAATTCGCTGCCCGGCGCGGCCTTTGCCAGCTTGCTGCGCAAATTGCTCATATGTACGTTGACCGTGTTGACGTCTCCATAGAATGGCTCGTTCCATACACTTTCATATAGATCGGCTTTCGTGAATACCTTTTTAGGCGCTGACATTAACAATGCGAGAATCTCATACTCCCGGGCGGTCAGTGCAAGCTCTATCCCATCCGTCGTTACGGACTTAGCGTCGCGGTCGAGCACAAGTCCATTATGCTGCAGAACGTTGGGCACAATCGGCTGCGCTATCTGCGCAAACCGACGCAGATGGGAATCGATTCGCGCCGACACTTCCTCGATATCGAACGGTTTCGTAATGAAGTCGTCCGCCCCCCCTCGCAGTGCCGATACCTTGGTATGCTGTTCGCCCTTGGCTGAAATTATAATAACTGGACCATTTCTCCGTCCGTCGATCCGTTTGAGCAGTTCCTCACCTGTCATACCCGGTAACATCAGATCAAGCAGTACCATGCTCCATTGGCGCTGCTCCAGATAGAGAAGTGCTTCTGTGCCGGAGAACGCAGGCTGTGGAACGTAGCCGCTTTTTCTTATAATGCTGCATAGCAGCTGACTAATGTCACTATCGTCCTCGGCTACGAGAATATGTATCGAATTATCCATCGTATCTCCTTAATATTATGTAGTAGCATGTAGTCGCTTATTACTTAGATATCCTCTAGCAATAAAAGATATGAGATTTTCTCCATTATTTCCAGAATAACCTTTGGCGACACTTATGCAAGTATGTTCTTGTCCTCCGACAGGTTTCCTTAATGAAGAACTACTAACATCATTTTTAATATCAGTGGAGAATAAGAGTCATCATCTGCATTCGTATTTATAATAATCTTGCACATGTACCGCTTTGAATCCAACTGACTCATATAACCTCAAAGCATAATCGTTTCTCGTTTCGACTTCTAAGTGTACCGTAAATCCGGCAGAGCTTTGCTCTTTAACGACTTGACGAAGCGCTTTTCTGCCTATACCTCTGCCCTGATATCCCGGCAAGATGGAGAAACCATAAATCCATGCCTGCCCGTCTTCACGACTCACCCGAAGTTTTCCAACCGTTTCTTCGTTCACGTCAATCATGAGCATATCCGTGTTATCCGCGAAATGATGGCTTTCCATCGCTCTGGCGTCATCTTCGTCCAATCCGAACGCCGTCACGGACAAACGAACGCTCATTTCGAAATCCTCTTCGGTTGCCTGTCTCAGAAGAATATCGTTTGTCTCCTCCAGCGGCGTTTCGCTCCACTCCATTTGATGCTCCGAGAATGCATATTCAGCACCTTGTGTATTCAAAAAGAATTTTGCCGCATCTGATCCCGCAGGCGCGTTCAACAAGATTTTCTTGTATCCATTTGAGTTTACTTTTTCCATTGCCAGGTGAAATAACCGCCCGAAATGCCCCTTTCGACGTTCACTTGGTTTTACCATGCCGCATACCTCGACAGTAGAACCAAAAGCATACAGACCTAAAAACGCTATAAGTTCGCCATTTTCATAATAAAAAAAATCAAGCGGCTCCGTTTGGCGGTCTCTTAGCATTTCCCAGTTAAGCTTCAGTTGTACATGATCATGAATTTCACACTCTTTTTGCAATTGTTCAATGTCTTGTAGTTGTTGTGTCGTTAACATATTTTTCTCCTTTTCACTGTCGCATCAATAAAACTAAAGCTATAAAAGTTCGAAACACCTAGCCGGGAGACGAACATCATCTGTCCGTTAAGTTCTACTTTACCATACTCACATGATGTGAGGGCGTTGATTTGATTTCACAAAGAAAAAAGAACTTGTGGCTAAATGCCAGCAAGTCCTTCCCTTATTCGACACTCGTTAATCCAAGCCTTTTATCTCCATGGCGCGCCAAATCACGGTAATCGCTTCTGCACGGCTAGCATGAGATTTGGGTTTTATCATGTCGTTTGGATAACCCTTCATGATTCCATGATCTACTGCAATCATCATCGCTTCCCGTGCCCAAGCCGCAATCTTATCCTGATCGGCAAAGGTTTTGTTGGTAAGCGCCTGGTCCAATTGAATAGCTTGAACTACCATTTGTGCCATTTCTTCGCGCGTAATGAAATTGTCGGGACCAAAGGTAACCGAATCGTATCCTTGAATGATTCCGTAATAATACGCTGTTGAAATGGCTTGCCTCGCCCAATGATCCGTTGTATCGGCGAATTCCTTATTACCTTTACTAGTGAGACCCAATGCATGCACCAGGATTGCCGCGAATTCTGCTCGGCTAATCGTACGGTCAGGTCTGAAGCTTCCGTCTGTATAACCGTTTACAACGCCTTTTCCTGCAAGATTCTCAATGTTCTTTTGTGCCCAATGACCTCTCACATCGGTAAACGAAACACCGATTTCAGCTGGCACCGTCGTTCTCGCGAAAATCGCAAATGAAGTAAAGTGGTCGGTTGTACCTCTTATAGTCCCCTCATCCCAGTCAATGTTGACGTTATCCAGCGTCACCCATTCCTTCGTGTCTGCGTTAAACTGACGGAGTTGGAGCTCATGACGGCCTTTTTGTATGACGTTGGCGTCAAATTTCAGGCGGATGGTTACGTCTTTATCGAATTTTCCGGATACATCTTTCTTAAACTCCACGATTTTACTAGCTAATTGTTCTCCTTCGGATAGGGGGAATTCATCAACATCTGGAAGTGTTAGATTTATGGATAAATAAAATGGCCTCTTCAGCGCTTTAGCAGGGATGAGAATCTGTCCCCCCTCAAAAGCAATGGTTCTCCCTTCCAAGCCTACAAGAAAGGTGTTGCTCGGCAGTGAATATACATGACTACCGTTAGTGAGACTTGCATCGCTTGCTTCACTCGTCTTCTGGGTTGTCAGACGATACCGGCTAGACGTGACGTTAACCGCATTACCTGTTTGGTCTTGTGCTCTTACATGCAAGTACCAATCACCGTCAACACCACTTTTCATAAGCGTAGCCTCGTTCACAAATGGTCTCCAGCCTGTAACTGGCATGGACGAATCGGTCGTCCAATGAAACTCCAGCGAGGCTTTATCTATGCTGCTTCCTGAATCAATGACCGTTACCCTCGGTGTTGCCGATGTTGCCTGCATTTCACTTCCATTAGGGTGAATCGTAATCGATGGCGGCGTATTGTCAATCTTCACCGTGATGTCCAGGAATAACGTATTGCCCGCTTGATTGGACGCCTCAAATCGAATGTTAGTTTCGCCTTCGCTCGATATTTCAATGAGGGCCTTGTTCTCGTAGGCTTGTGAAGGCCCCCCATTCAGGGTGTAGGTCAGATTGGCGATCTCGCTGACTCCCGATTCGGCATAGACGCTCAAGGTTACGCTCGACCTAGTCCATTCGCCGCTCGTATATTCACTTCCGTCCGCCTTCACTAGTGTAGGCGTCAACGTTATTCCCGTTGTGCTGATGCAGACTGTGCGTCGTTCGATCGATTCATTCCCCGCTGTATCGACGGCTTTGAACGAGATGTTATGAACACCTTCATCACGAAGGACGATATCAGATAAATAAGGGCTCCACGACAATCCGTCATTTAGCGAATACGTAAATGAAGTGACACCAGACTCGTCAGAGGCTTCTGCACTTACGTTAACCGTTTGATTGCTCCACGCGCGATCAACATACTCCCTTCCATCCGCCGTGGTCATCGTAATCGCGATGGATGGCGGTGTATGGTCAACGGGACGAGCCAGGTTGTCGACGATTCGATCCGTTAAACTGAGCAACGCATTGTTTGCATGGTCGGAAATATTTCCGGATTGTTTATCGTAGGATAGGAGAACTTGTTGATCTTCTTCAAATGCTTTATCTACGTTAAAGACAAGCGTATGAGTCCCCGATCCGCTCACCCGAGTAATTGTAGAAGGCCTCCCGTCCGCTGTAATTGTAATTCCCCCGGCATCAGTGAGGCTGACTTCTTCATCAAAGCTCACGATGACGTTGTTCGGATGCTCACGTTCGATCTTCGCACTGGAGACGGTTGGTGGTGCAGCGTCCCATTCGAGGTTAGCTGCAATTCCTTGTAAAACAGGAAACATGGCTCCCTCCTGTAACACCCATATTCCGCTGAAGTCCCACTCGGTACCGAAGAGTGCATGCTGTTTCATTTCCGACGTCACCCGCGGTTCACCTTTACCAGTATCGGATTGCCCGGTCGTTTCCTTATTATAGAAGCTCGCTGTAACCGTGCCGAATTCCCGTCCGACCAACCCGCCGACTTCGCTGCTGCCGGTTACACCGCCGACGGCATAAGTGGTCCTGATGTCACCGATATTCCTTCCCACGAGTCCGCCAACATCGGAACGACCGCCAACGGAACCGATTGCGTACGAATCATTGACCTTACCGCTCTCATTCCGCCCCACGAGGCCTCCGACAAAATCCATTCCGGTAACAGTCCCCGCGGCGAAGGACAGGTTAACTTGGCTATTCATATCAAGGAGTCCGACCAACCCGCCGACATTGAATTGACCATCAACTTGACTCGTTGCGTACGCGTTATTTACCAGACCCGCATTCAAGCCGACCAATCCACCTATGTGGCTGTCTCCGCTAACGCTCCCGATAGCATACACAGCCCCAGTAACACTCCCTATGCTGTTCCTTCCGACCAGACCGCCGACTTCGTTCATTCCAATGACCGTAGCAGTCGAACTAGAACTGCCGATCGTTCCGTCGTTATTCCCGATCAGACCACCTGTCTTGTCTGCTCCGGTAACATTCCCTGAAACATGGACCTTCATAATCTGACTGCTGGGGCCGTTCTGTCCCGACAGCATGCCTGTCTGAAGGCCGCCGGTGACATTTCCATTCTTTAATTGAACGTCACGAACCTCACCGCTAGAAATATGGCCGAACATACCGACACTCAACAAACTGCTCCTGTTGATATAAAGGCCCGTAATATCATATCCTTGGCCGTCGAGCGTACCTGTGAACGGAGTGCTGTCATTACCGATAGGTTCAAAGCCGAAACCGTTCCCTGTACTCGTCGCCCACATATCGGAGTGACTGTTGTCAGTGAACGTCGTGTCGAAATCAATACCCTGCGTCAGTGTGTAATTCGCCGACAGATCCATTGCCATCAGTTGCAGTTGATGCGAGTTCCCAATTGCGGCCGACCATTCGGAGCGAAGGAATGGTCGCGTCGAGTCCTCGACCATAAACCAGTCATTGTTGAAATCCCAGCCCGAGTAACTCAATGGTGTTAGTGCCTGTGCGGTAGTGAGGCCGATCGCTTTACAAGATCCGTATGTATCGTATCCGCAGGCGCTATTCAAGCCGACCGTTTCGGCATCCCAGAAACTGTCGCTAAAAGTTCCGCTGTTACTCCCAACCAGACCGCCCACAACATGATCGCGCCCGCTGACGCTGCCAGTGGCGTATGACTGAATGATCGATCCGTGGTCCGTGCTGCCCACAAGACCGCCGACAGCAATTCCACCATGGACAGTTCCCGTCGAGTATGACTGACTAATGAGCGCAGAAATATTATAACCGACCAGGCCGCCGACATGTTCAGCGCTCCCGCTGACAGCACCCGTGGCGTATGACCGGAGTATTTCCCCACCTTCATTGTCCCCAACTAACCCACCGACTATAGAGGTGCCACTGATCGTACCGGCAGCATAGGAGTCACTCACCGTCCCGTCATTACGCCCTGCCAAACCACCAACATAATCGGTGCCGGAGACGGCACTTGTAGAGTAAGAGGAGGTTATTTTACCCTGAATGCCATTGTATCCTACCAACCCTCCGACGGTGGTCATCTGGCTTCTAACCGTTCCGGTAACGTAGGACTGTTCAATGGTTCCAGTGTTACGCCCTGCAAGCCCACCTACATGGTTGTTTCCAATGATCGAACCTCCTTCGAGAGCGATATGGTCTATCAACCCGTTGGAGCCTACCATCCCGAATAGGCCGACAATGTCCATCTTGGGCTGATGAATGGTCAGATTGCGAATGACATATCCAGCTCCATCGAAGACACCGGTGAACGGGCTATTACCGTTTCCGTTGTCGCCGATAGGTATAAAGCCAGCCCCGTTACTCCAATTTGCTGTCTCCGAAGCATCGATATCCGCTCCGAGCTTGTAATGAGCGTTCAAATCATTACGTACGGCGTTTAATTGACTTAATGTTGTAATGACGTAAGGATTGTTCGCCGTCCCGTCACCGGACATTGCATCATTCGAATTGGCGAATGCTTGAAACGGGATGATGCCTATCGCGAGAAATAATGCCATCGAAATACAGAAGATGCGTCTCATCTGGTCTTTTCTTCCTTTCGTTATTCAGTTGCCACGATGACCATTATATTGGATTTTTCGATAGTTCGAATCTAACCCCGGTTATAGGCCCGGTTATAGTTCAGTAGAATAAAAAGAGACCCGCCGTTCAGCGTTCAGCGAGCCTGCTGTTACAACCTTCCGTGTTTAACTCTGAAACTCTTTACCTCTTTTAATCGCCTCGACTCGGTTTTTCACCTGCAGCTTGCTGTAAATGCGATTGATATGTGCCTTCAAGGTCCCCATTCCGATGCCAAGCGTTTCAACGATTGCCGGATTGTCCATCCCTTCCTCCATATAACGAAATATCGTATATTCTCGCGGTGTCAGAAGCTTTTCTAATGTTGCTTTGCCTTGTACCGGAGATTCGGCTGTTCCTTCGAAAGCGGACAATATTCTCCGCACATAGGCAAGGGAAGGTGCATTTTTATCTCGAATACTCCCTTTTTGACGATGTTGGACATACTCCGCTAGCAGCTCAGCTACCAGATGGCCTTTATCAACAAACACACGGATATAATCATCGGGTTTCGCAAATACAAGCGCCTCTTCCAGCTTGAGCAGCGCTTGTTGCGGCTTATCCCTCACCTGCAGCATCAGCGCCTGGAGCACTTGGATCTCCAAGGCGTCCATCGGACGATGGCCTTTTACCGCGACTTGCAGCAATCTCTCAGATAACGCCCATGCCTCCTGGCTGTTGCCGGTCTCCATCAACACTCTAACGAGGAAGATATAGACGAATAGCTGATATACGGATACCGGATCATCCGACGAGACCTTGTAGCGATCCTTCCATTCGACAGCTGCAGACAAGTCTCCAGATTCCATTCGCAGACGAGCCATTTCGACATCGAGCAAGATGGGGGCTTCCTTAGCGCCATCCTCAATCGCCCTTCTATAGGCTTCTTCCAGCCATTTTTCGGCTTGACTGATGTCCTGCCTGGATTTGCTGATACGTGACATGAAAAGACTCGCGGGAACGTATACCTTCTCTGGTTGATAATGCGCCTGACTCGTGCCTTGTAAGCCCAGTTTCAAGTAAGCCTCCGCCTGCTCCAGCTCGTTGCGTTCGTAGAGTAATTCTCCATAACAAACAACGACCGAATCCTGCAGGCCCATTGGCTTCATGAACTCGATCATGCTCAAAAAGAAGGTATCCGAAAGGCCCCGAGGCAAATGTTGGCCGCGCTTGCCATTGTATGACCTGTAGATAGAAGGAGAAAGTGGCATATGAGGAGATGCAAAGATCAGATCCGTTCCTTTAGGACTATGCTGAAGTGACAGATGGATATACTCCAGTCCTTTTATCATATCCATGTCATATTGGGTCGCTTTAAAATTCCTTACATAATACAAATATCCCAAATAGCGATTATTCTCTTCCGGGCTCCAGCTTGCTGAGGAAGCAGCATAATGCTTTTCTGCTAGCTGTAAATACCGTTCCGACAGCTCCAGCTCCTGGGACCACAATAACGAAAAAATGTACGAAAAATAAAGGTACGGATACTGCATAAGCAGTTCCTCGGGAATCGCCGATAACCACACCTTCATGGTCGAAAATTCCCTGCGGACCATCAAACTTCTCATCTGTTCTAGCAGACGTATCGCTTCCGAATGATAGGCTCCGGCCAAGTAGTAATCTATCGCTTCTTCGAGCAGTCCCTGCGATTCACACCAGGCTGCAGCCGATTGGAATAGCACATTTGTCTTCGCAGGATCAAGGTGTCGCTGCTGCTTCAGCAAAAACTCGCCGAATCCATGGTGAAATCGGAACCAGTCCCTGTTCTCATCCAGCGGGATGAGGAACATGTTGCGTTTATCCAGCTCCGCTAGCATCTGTGCACCATGTTCGCCAGCTACAACCTTACATAGCTGCCCGTTCATTCGCTGTAAAATCGAGACGTTCAACAGAAATTGCCTCGTTGGCTCGTCCAACGATTCAAACACTTCCTCGAATAAATATAGCTCGACGCGTTCCGGGTTGGAATGTGCGTACTTGAAAGCTCCCATCCACTCATCATCATGAATAGACAACGAGATCAGCCTAAGTCCTGTCACCCAGCCCTCGGTTTGAAATTGGATTCGTTCAATCTGCTCTCTCTGCAGTTCCCTCTTCTCAACGTTTTGGAAGAAATTCACCGTCTCCTGCAAATTGAAACACAGCTGCTGGGTATGGATTTCCTGGATCCAGTCCCGACTAATCCATCTTGATTTTAGAAATCCATGGATGCTTCGACTTGAGAAACACAGATGCACGTGGGAAGGCAAATACTCCAGAAAATAAGAAACGGATGCCTGAATATCCGTATTATGTATGACATGCCAGTCATCCAGTATCAGAATAATCCGCTCATTCAGGCTGTTCAATTCGTTTAATAGAGCAACCATAAATGGCTCGTATTGGCCCGGGCTTAGCATTGCGTTCGAGGCACGAACGGAATCTGGCAACCTACCGATTGCCTGTTCGATCGCTTTCATGAAGTAGTTCCAAAATCGGATGAGGTCATTATCCTTGTCATCCAGCGATAACCACCCGACGGGTAGGTCCAGTTGTCTGGCCCAATCACTGACCAGCGTCGTTTTACCGTATCCGGCGGGAGCCGTCACAAATGTCGCCCTGCGGTTTAGTCCCGTATTCAATCGCGCAAGCAGCCGGGGACGTGGGACCGATTGATAAAGGGGCTGGGGCAGTTTCAATTTAGTTAAAAGCAAGAATTGGCTTTCCTCTCTCTCTTGTATCATGCAGCCTCTTTTCGTTAGCCTCTCTGGGCCTTATCGTTGTTGTCAATCTGGTAATGTGTAATGACATGTTGGGAAATTCATAATCAGGGGATAACAGCAGATGTGTGACATTGTTTTATAGAATGAAGGATATCATTATCACTAAAATTCAGACTATCTTAGTTTAAGAACTTTTGCACCTGTATTTTGGGAGCAACCCGTTTTCTTAATAGAGTCGATACTTGGAAGTCACCCAATAAGCCATCCGAGAATGGCACGGTTTTATCCTAAATAACAATAGCAAAATCAAATTTATCAATCACCCGGCGGCACGAGCAGCATGGACGATGATAAATTGGTTGATCTTTGTATAGGTCGAGTGAATCCGTTTCTGCCGCCAAAAAACAGCCCCCATTTTGCTTAAGCAGAATGAGGGCTGTTTACCTTGGATTCTCATTTATTCAATCAAGCCAAACTCTTCATATACCTTTCGAGAAACAACACCATTTGGAATAAGGTGATGATCCCTCTGATATTTCTTAAGTGACTGGGTTGTACTGAAGCGGAACTTCCCGTCGCATTCCCCATTGTAATATCCTGCACTTTTTAGTCGGGATTGAATAAGCTGCACATCCCCACCAACATCCCCTTCAGCTAAATCCCTCGGATTTTGATTTGTGTCTCCAAGTACATGACCGTATATCGTTACTTTGGTTCCAATCGGAATTAATTCGTACAGTTCAATGACATCCTTATTATGCATCCGGATACAACCATGGCTAAGGTGTTGACCAATTGAATAGGGCTTATTCGTACCGTGGATTCCAAAATTTCCCCACGGTACATTTAATCCTATCCATCGTGGGCCAAATGAGGGTCCCCAATTCGTTCCTTTATATTCAACTCTAAAATCTCCCACTGGAGTCGGAGTTGACGGATTGCCAACTGCTACAGAGTAGGTCTTAATTACTTGCCCATGTTCTCGTACAAGTAATTTGTGACGTTCAGGGTAAATTGCAATCTCAAGATCGCTTTGATCATGTATAATCGGCAAGACAGGAGTAGTTAAATGAAATACTCCTAGGATTGCCAACATGATTAGAATTAATTTTTGATTAGTTGGTATCATGTATTTTCACCAGTTTAACTTCATTTCATATTGATCAAACATCTTTAATATTGAATCAATAACGTCATTTTATACAGTTCATTTTTGTTGATTTTCCTCCTTCCCCTGTTAGCTTAACTTCTTCACCGAGAACTAACCTGCCCTTTTAGCTGTTAATGTATCGCTTTAGTTCAAGAGGATCATCAGTTGTACAAGCGATTTTAACAATCCTGCTTTATTAAAGCGATGACAAAACAAAAAATATCTAAACAAAAAAAAGACTGTGCATAGACAGTCTTTTTTGCTGGTTCAAATCAATTATAAATTGAGCCTGAATTTACTGTTGGCATCATAGAGTTATTTTGCATCATGCCTTGGGTGTTCGAGTTTCCGTGACAATTATTGTACATTTGCTCTAAATCGGAATCGCTGAGATTGGGATGCATTTCTTTCATGAATGGAATCATGTCTTTAAAGGTACTTGGAGCCACCTCCGCAGCATAGACCGCAGTTCCGATGCCAAGTGTCAAAACAGCAGCACCTACTATCGCGATGAACTTGGAGTTCATGATGTTCACCTCCTTTCAAGACCCTCATGCCCAGTAAGATTCAATCTTGCTCAGGATGATGAATAAAATAACCTTCATAGCTGGCATGTTCCTACTGATATTCGGGTCAGTAATGACTCTTCCTTTATCATACATATTAAATGTGTTGAAGCTGTGAAGATATCATAAACGTAACTCTCCCTTATGATTTCTTCACAAGCCACCTGATCCAGGAATTGGTCAGGAACAACTGAGAGCGTTTCTGGTTCAGGCCTATAAGGGGGCCTTCGATTCATAACCAACCTAAGTTCGGTTCTGTTTTGGCACTCAAGTTTCTCCGGTGTGCGGGATGCATAACGTTCTCCTTTAGTTTAACGAAGTAAGTGAGTTATGTTGGCAAAATCGACTAATGTGAAACGCCCATCACAACATCTGATATGCGTTATAGAACATTCTGGGACCAGATCGCTTTGTGCACTTATAAAATCGGGGTGTGTATGGTTCAACTCTTCCTCGGCAAACTCATTTACCATAAAGTCTGTGATCAAACCACCATGTGTCACAATAACCATGCTTTCGTGTGGATGCTGATCTGACAGCTCCAGTAAGCAGGAAGACAACCGCTCACCGGCTCTTATTGCGGAGTCTCCCACAGGAGGCACATAGTCTCGTTCCTTATTGCAGCGATTCCACATCTCAACAAACTCCTGAAATGTTTGACCAGGCGAGTCTCCCCAGTTCGCACGTTCCCGTAACCGAACATCCTCTGATATGGTTATATTAATTGCTTCTGCAACAATCTGAGCGGTTTGCTTTGCTCGATTCAGCGGGCTGCTAACGATTCTATCTATGGACATCTCACTAAAATGATTGCCAGTCATACGAGCCTGCTTTATCCCTTCGGTTGAAATGGAAACATCTCCAACACGCTTCTCTTTTTCAGCATGTCTAACTAAGTAAAACTCTGTGCTCACCATCATCATTCCTTTCATACGCCCATCAATTAGATAATGTTTAAATTATATGAATATCTAATCAGATGTTGCATTGTCTTGGACTCAATGAATAGACCACGCTTCGATATTGAGTAAGAAAAGAAGCCGCCATATTGGCGGCTTAAGCATGCATATGTGTTTATTTTTGATCATTAATCGTACCGGTTTGGGAAATTTTCAGTTACTTGTTTACGTTCATGCTGACTGCTTCTGTTCACATTCTTGTCCAACGCATTATAAAGTCATGGCGTGTCCATACTTCGCGAGGAACGCTTCCTTCGCTTTGTAATCCTTCATCGTGCTGCCAACGAGTCGCCAGAAGGAGCGATCATGATTCATGTGAATGAGATGACAGAGCTCATGAATGACCACATAGTCAATGACCTCGAGAGGCGCCATCGCGAGACGATAATTGAAGGTGAGATGCTTAGTCGAGCTGCAGCTGCCCCACTTCGTTCGCGATTCCTCAATGGTGAAGGATTTAGGCGTGACTTTCAGCTGCTTCTTATAGATCTTTATCCGTTCCCCGATCACCTTCTTACAGCTGGCGAAGTAAAACTTCTTCAGTTCATGCTGGAGCGCTTCTTCCGTAAGCCCATGCGTTTCGATTAACTCATCAAGCGAATAATATTTGCCAAGATGAAGGAATTTGCCACTCTCTTCGTATGCTCTGATCTTCGGAGTAGTTCGAGATGCCTCAATTGCTTGCAGTTGTTTCAAAATTTTATCCCCATACTGCCTCACAGCGTTCAGCACCACATCATCACCAGTATGATTCGGTGCCTTCACCGTAACCAGCCCTGAGGGATCGATTTGGATCGAGATCTTTTGCGTGGGCCATATTCTACATGACATTCTATTTGTTGTTGTCCTAGTTCAATTTTCATATTCAACTTCGTTTCTAAAAGATTTTATCTTCATTGTAACAGAATGGAACCGAATCCTCCTCTATTTGTGGTAAGATTCAACCTGTTGCGTGTTCGCAGCTATATTTTGACATGGGATAATATTGCTGATGGTTTCCGGCCTGTGATCAGCTGTTGCCCATCCGTATAGCCCTCCTCACGTCCTTCAAGCTCCTGTATGAGAACAGATCGCCAATATCGGATACGTTCTTGACGTTCTTCATCCGCAATCGCATTATGCAGTTCTTGTGGGTCATCAATCAGGTCAAAGAATTGCTCCTCGCCCGTTTGGGAGAACCAGATGTACTTCTCCTCCCCATTAGTCACCCAGTGATTGGACTGCATTCCTTGTGCGTGCTCGCCATGCAGATGGTGGCGCCAAGACCGAACGCTTTGCCCTTTTTTCTCTTCTGCTGAGGCAAGTCTCCAGATGCTTTCTCCTTTGACTGTATCCGGTATAGGCACGCCAGCCGCTTCCAGCAGCGAAGGCATGATATCCCGCATCTCCACCACTTGATCCGACACCATGCCGCGCTGCAAGCCTAATCGATTGCCCGGATCATTGACGATAAACGGTACATGGGTACTACCTTCATACGGAAGAGACTTCCGGAATAAGTGATGGTCTCCAAGCAGCTCGCCGTGGTCCGATGTAAACAGGATGACTGTGTTCTGCAGCTCGCCATATTCATTCAACGATTGTAAGAAGCGGCCAATTTGGTGATCCAGATGCGTGATCAGGGCGTAATAGGCTGCCATCGCTTTACGTAAGCGGCGTTTCGGTACCAGTCCCCGACCTGTGGTAGGGGAGTACCCAGCCAGATCGGGGTCTTCCGTCTGCGCCCAATCACCCACCGGCGGCTCTGGAATATCGGCATCCTCATACAGATCCAGATACGCCTGCGGGGGGTCGAACGGCGGATGGGGCCTGACGAAAGACATCCACAGGAAGAATGGCTTCCCAGGATCTCGGCGACGTAGAAAATCAATAGACTGCGTGACCACCCAATTCGTCGGATGCAGCATTTCCGCCAAATGCCAAGGACGGGCGACGGTTGATGCGTTGCAATCCAGACCGAGATCGATCATATCCGCGCCGGGCACCCTCTCACGGAGCCATTGCAAGTAGTCGTCTACTTGATCGTAATGCTCCTGCATCGGAATGCTATGGTAATTGCGGTTGTGATGCAGGTAACCGTCGTGAAGCATGACATTGTGGAACCCCATCAGATTCCGTGCGGGATAGACATGCATTTTACCGATACACTGTGTATGATAACCGGCATCGGCCAATTCCCCCGGCAGCGTTCTCTTATAATCCCATGGCACGCAGTCTTGATAGCCGACACGGCCATGAGTCCGCTGTGATTGCCCGGTGAATATGGCTGCCCTTGCAGGTACGCAAGTCGGTGTGGCAGAATATGCACGGCTAAACCGTACACCAGTCCTCGCAAGCTCGTCCAGATTGGGCGTTTCAACGACAGGATGACCCGCTATGCTGAGACAATCAAAACGCATCTGATCGACTGTAATGAGTAGAACATTTGGCCTTCCTTGGTTTTGACTCGAGTTCATCACGTTCCCCCTCCCAACTACACCCCGCGGATTCTTCATCCATTGAAGCTATCGAATCCTATTCGTTCAACACATGCCGATATGCAATAAGTGAAATCCATAGCACAGCCGCTATCCATAATATAATAATCATACTACCTGCAAACCAATTTTTTGGTTTACCGCGCTTCATCCGTTCCTCGGCTTGTAGTTCATGCTCTTGGACCACGGCTTCCGCAATCATCTTCAATGTGATCGCAATTCCAAGAGGGACTAATATCACATCATCCAGGTCCATTTCTTTATCCGATCCATCATATCCGTTCTCCTACGTTGCATTTTACTTCATATTACCACGCTATCCTGTCCAGCAGCTGACTGATCTCTACTGGTTAGTTAGGCAGCTATCGTTACAAACTCCTGCCCTTTTGGATATAACAAAAAAGTCGCCAATATGACGACTTCGTAGGACACCTTGCTTATTCGAGGCAACCTTGGTCAGTTCTAGATGCACCGCCATCTTTTTATTGATCAGCATACATCGAGTGACAGTCTTTCGATCAAATGCAAGGCATGAGGGCACTACTCTTCAACCAGTGACTCTCGGCTTTGTCGGATCGCAGTTCGGGTTCTGTACTTCACCCAAAGCAGCCAACTTGGACAAATAGTAGCACTCTTCACGATACATATGATCCGGCATCAGCGGATTAATCCGGTCCAGCACCTCTCCGCGCAGTTCAAATTCTTCGAGTTCCGCCAGAAAGTGCATGAACACCCTCATTTCCATATCGACATCAGCATGGAATTTGCGCAGGGCAGGGAAATCTTTTATATGGGTCCTTAAATAACCCGTCATTTCTACTGCCTTTAGATAAAAACCTTCAAAATCTTTCTGAAACGCCATACTTTTTGCAATTAACGGCTTTTCAGCAAAATCCAGATCGGCCGCTAGGCTTGCTGCATGACCATATGCATCCTGCAGCCACAACATATCATAATGCAAAGGATGGAACAGAGGTACGCCCTTACCTTCTTGTAACGCCTGTAGTATCCGAAGATATTCCTCCAATTCATTGACCATATGGTTGACAAAGGAAGGTGTCAGGAGAAAATCAATTTTGCCTGCAAGCTGTCGTTCCAGCAAATTCAGCTTGAACTCTCGCAGTTCATAAGAGGCTTTATAGGCATCCTTCGTCAGTTTCTCGATGAATGTAGAGGCCTCGGGTCGCCGCGACTCCCCAAGCAGCATATCAAATTTAGCCATTAAGGACTCGGCTGTGGCGATATCCCCTTTTTCCTTGGGTGAAAGCGAAGTGAAAATAAAACGACAGTGGTCGCCAAGAATCTGTAACCAAAACCGGTGTTCATACAAGGGATCACTCATTGATCTTGCCCCTCCCAATAGCGTTATTCTCAGAAAATATATGCTACTGACAGCGGAGTAGAACGCGGAAGGGATAATCGGACAATATTCGCGACTTTAAGCATCATCCATAACATAACACACGACAAGAAAAAATCTGTTGTTTGCCTAAAGCCGGCTCACGACTGCATCTCGTTTTCGATCCGTTTCATAAAGTCTTCAGCCGCACTGTATCCGAGTTGTTTAAGATACCAATTGTTGGCCGCCGCCTCGATCAGACTGGCAACGTCGCGTCCCGGCTGAAGCTGGACCTCGATATGCGGGATTTGAATGCCTAAATACTCTGTAAACTGAGGTACCGCCTCGAGCTCGTTGTTTAGGGAATTTTCCCGCCAAGGCGACAGCTCAATATCGAGCACAATTCGCGTCTCGTCCTGAAACGCCGTGCGTCCGTATTGACGAACGACATTAATTAAGCCGATGCTGCGCAGCGCCAGAAACTCGCGTGTTGTCTCATTATGCGTGCCAAGAAGAGTCGAAGGGCCCAGCTTTTTAAGCACCACAATATCGTCTGCCACAAACCGGTGACCACGTCTGATCAAGGTGTGGGCTGTCTCACTTTTGCCAATCCCGGATTTACCACGAAGCAGGATACCTATGCCCGATACATTCACACATACCGCATGGATCGACATCTCCGGTGCCAGAGTCTTCACCAAATAGCTGTCCAACTTAGCGATAAATTCGGTTGTTGTCTCTGTCGTCCGCAATAATGGTATGCCTTCCTGATTACAGAATAGCGTCAGATAAGGAATCTCCTGCTGTCCTGACGTGACAATAAAGCACGGCGGATGATATTTGACGATATTCCCGATATGTAACTTGCGTTCTTCTATGCTAAGCGTCAATAAATAGTTGATTTCTTTGCGACCAAGCACCTGCACTCGCTCCATAGGAAAAAAATCGAAATACCCTACAAACTCCAGCCCGGGTCGGTGCGTCTGTGGACGGGTAATCATACGATCCATGCGATTGACTCCTGCAAGTACTTCCAAATAAAAAATTTCCGTAAGACTTTGAACGGTGATCGACTTCATGTTGTTCTCCTCCTGCGGTTGCAGTATGTATTCGGATATATTCAACGAACAACAGGTATTTTCCTGCCTCTTTGTCTCCATTTACGAGCCACCCACCCTTCCGGCTAATTAGATCCAGGACGACCATGACTGCCTCCAAACATGAGTTTACATCAAAAAAAGTCGCCTATTTGGCGACTCTTGTGAGTATATAATGTGATCATGATCGTAGGCTTGCATGGCATCCATCTACAACAACTCAAAGGTAAGGTCCGGTGTGCTCTCTGCCTTCACAGGCTCCATGGATTGTTCATCATATCCCATTTCCAGCACGGCAACAATCCGTTCGTCATCATGAACACCAAAACGACGGGTGCAAGCTCTATCATAAATCCAGTCATTCATCGTCATTCGCACATGGAGCATGCTTTCCTGAGCGAGCAGACGGAAATTTTGCATAAGGCAGCTTGCTGCTCCGTAATCTTCTTCTCTTTTATGAGGATCATGATCTTCCTTAATGACCAATATCAGATAAGCCGAAGCCTGATCCTGCAATTCAGATAGCATGTCAGTATTGCCGGAGCTGATAAATATAAACCGCCAAGGTTCCCGCATTCCGTCATTAGGAGCCCATACAGCAACATTTAATAGTTCCAGTATATGATTTTCGGAAACGGGTCTAGCGCTATAGCTCATCAAATGACCCCTCCTTCACTTGATAAGATCGTCCATTTCTTTTCTGCTTGTGTTCGTGCTCTGGCTCTTGGGGCCTTATCGTAGTACCCCAGATGAAAAATACCAACCAGCCTCTCATTGGGCTGCAGCTTCAACAGCTCGAATAATTCTTTGCTCTGCATCATCGGTTCTGTATCCCACAGCGTACCGAGCCGACGTTGCCAGGCAAGAAGCTGAAAATTTTGCATGATCCCGCAGACCGCCGCATAATTCATATCACTTTTCCTTCTGTCCCCATCCGTAGAGGCAATGATGATGAGATGGCCAGGTATATCGGTGACCCTCTTCCGAACGAAATCCCGAACCTTTTCCGGCAGCCATTTGACCAGTCTGTTCTTCACCAGCGGTTCCAGCATACTGACAGCCAAACGTTCCTTCGAATCCGCCGTCCCCGCATACACGCTTCGGAAGGCCACTTCCTCTGTGGACGGATAAAGCTGCCGCGCAGCGTAGAGTAATTCGATCACCAGCTCCTGGTCCACGGGAATGGAGTCAAACTTGCGGATGCTTCTTCGTTCTCTGATCGTCTTCACAAAATCCATGCATTCACCCTCCAGCCATTGCTCACTTGAACAACCCTTCAAGATCTTCAAGTATCGCATCGGCGAACATATTCTTAATGATAAAAGTCAACCAAATCTCCAAATAATCGCTTCATAAGGTCAAGCTCGGATTCGCTATATCTGTCCAAAAAATCGTTCATCCTCTGCTGCTCCTTGATATGGAGCTCATCATGAATAGCAAAAAGCCTTTTCCCGGCCGCTGTTAGCCGGAAGTACACTTCTTTTTTGTTATCATTAAGCTGGGCCCTGCGAACCCAACCCGCCTTCAATAATTTATTGGTTATCTTGGAGGTGTTCCCTTTGCTCAGGTTCATCGTTTCGGCAATGGAAGTAACATTAATCGGTTCTTGCTCACCAATACACGCGATGGTATGTAGTTCCGTTATGTTTAGTGTGGATTCTATCTCTATTAGTTTCCGGAGCTCTTCGATAAAAGCGCTGCTTAACCGGTTCTCATATTGTTCTTTTTGCTGCAGAAATTGAATGAAATTTTCATGGATAGCGTTTTTTATTTTGCTCGTACTCATGATTATGCAAGCTCCTCGACTCATTGTTTTTTTTCATTATAACCAAAATTAGTTTCGCAAGAAACAATATGAGCATACCAGAGAAGTTACACCCCGGAAAGTTATGATGATTTCAGTTGTTCAGACATATCACACCCTTTCGTATTAGATTATTGTTTCTATTGAATAAATAATTAATCAATAAAACAAGCCAAAATCTGATATAAAACAGAAATATTTATTCACATGAAACAATTCTATTTTAAGGTTATTTTGATCCGATGTCAATTCCGTCCGTTCTTCATATCAGCCTTTAACGCAGCAGTAACTTCGCCAGCAGAACGCGTGTATGCCTTGTGCTTCTAGCGGAGAAAAAAGACAGCTGCGTCATCGAGGCCACTGAAGAACTTGCGTTTTTCTTCGGAGGCGGTGCAAATAGTGTAAAAAGAAGACATTCACCCCGCGTTTTGGAGATGAATGTCTTCTTTTTGTCTTCATAATGCTGTATTCACCAGTAGTTCTTAGTCTACTA
>NZ_JAGGRD010000042.1:0-121644 GCF_018613005.1 Paenibacillus sp. ISL-20 | reverse complement strand
GGTCGAGGGCTTATCCAAAAAACACCCCAAAAAGTGAAGCGAAGCTTTGAAGCAACGCCGAATACTTTCCGGGGACCCCGATATTACATTGGGGAAATGCTACGGATTCTCAAACACGCAAATTCGTTTCGTATCTAGTTTTCAGGTGATCAAAACTGAATTGTAAGTGTACAAGCTATACTTGCAAGGAGGATGATCACGGCATTTGGCGATGCCGGATCCTGAATATACGTTTGGTGGCGATAGCGGAAGGGTTCCACGCGTACCCATACCGAACACGACCGTTAAGCCTTCCAGCGCCGATGGTACTTGGACCGAAGGGTCCCGGGAGAGTAGGACGTCGCCAAGCGGATACATATTCCCTGATAGCTCAGTTGGTAGAGCACTCGACTGTTAATCGAGTTGTCACAGGTTCGAGTCCTGTTCGGGGAGCCACTTATGGAGAGGTGTCCGAGTTGGCCGAAGGAGCACGATTGGAAATCGTGTAGGCGCCAAAAGCGTCTCGAGGGTTCGAATCCCTCTCTCTCCGCCAGCAAGGACTGCATATACGGCCCGTTGGTCAAGGGGTTAAGACACCTCCCTTTCACGGAGGTAACAGGGGTTCGAATCCCCTACGGGTCACCACTATCTTTATTGCATCAGGGGATGAGAATCCCGTCGGTTCGTCGGAGGGTAACTTCGTAAGCATAGACTTCGCAGTCTCGAACGAAGTGAGAGTATCCCCTACGGGTCACCACTTTAATTTAGTAACAACATTCCAGACGGAGGCTTAGCTCAGCTGGGAGAGCATCTGCCTTACAAGCAGAGGGTCGGGGGTTCGATCCCCTCAGCCTCCACCATAATTTATCCCCAAAAAAGTGAAGCTCATGCTTCGCAGGTAATTCCGATTACTTTTCGGGGATCCCATACAAGCAACCCTTATAATGACGCGGGGTGGAGCAGTTCGGTAGCTCGTCGGGCTCATAACCCGAAGGTCGTAGGTTCAAATCCTGCCCCCGCAACCAATTTATATCGCGATAGCGATAATGCCTCATGGAACTGTGGTGTAGAGGCCTAACATGCCTGCCTGTCACGCAGGAGATCGCGGGTTCGAATCCCGTCAGTTCCGCCATTCTTATAAGCTTCAGGGATGAGAATCCATTATGGGTTCGTCGAAGAATCATCTTCGTTAGCATAGACTTCGCAGTCTCGAACGAAGTGAGAGTATCCCGTCAGTTCCGCCATTCTTTACTCTTAGTAATAAGAGCCATTAGCTCAGTTGGTAGAGCACCTGACTTTTAATCAGGGTGTCGAAGGTTCGAGTCCTTCATGGCTCACCATCTTTACCAAGAGAGCTTGAGACGGAATACATATTTACATTGCGGACGTGGCTCAGCGGTAGAGCATCGCCTTGCCAAGGCGAGGGTCGCGGGTTCGATTCCCGTCGTCCGCTCCATTTTGCGCCCTTAGCTCAGCTGGATAGAGCGTTTGACTACGAATCAAAAGGTCGGGAGTTCGAATCTCTCAGGGCGTGCCATTTTTAAATTAAATTACTTACTCTATATGAAATTTCATTGTGCCGGTGTGGCGGAATTGGCAGACGCGCGCGACTCAAAATCGTGAGGGAAACCGTGGGGGTTCGAGTCCCTTCACCGGCATTAATTAACGGGATGTAGCTCAGCTTGGTAGAGCACCTGGTTTGGGACCAGGGGGTCGCATGTTCAAATCGTGTCATCCCGATTCGAATCGAAAGACTGCTTTCAGTATAACTGAAAGCAGTCTTTTTTTGTTGTGGTTTGAAAATGATGTTAATGGCAAAAGCGGAACTGAATAATTTGGCAGCTTCCCGGTCACAATATGAAAAACATTGAATAGAAGGGGATAACCTTGAGTGTTTTTCATTTCTTTAAGAAGCTGTTCAGAAAACGCTGGAGACGCTGGAGACGCTGGAGACGCGCGATTTGGTCCTGTGCGATCCTATTGATCGCAGGTGTCATGATATGGTCTGGCCAGAATATAAAGGATCAGATGAATAAGCTGCTCACTGCTGCATCCGACGAAACGCCGCTGGCCGTAGAAACGATGCATTACTTGCAGATCGCGGATGATAAGTTGGAAGAACGCCGGCAGGATCAGAGGGAATTCATGCAGAAGCTGAATACCTCGAAGGGAAAGAAGCATGTTCATGTTCGCATCACTTATGTATGTGGCATCGAAGAGCAGGACATGGGTAAGCTTACGGCGGACGGTATTTATGAACTGATGAATAAAAATCCTTTATGGCAGGGACGCTTGGATAACAAAGGAGTAGTTTGGCTGGAGCACACCGTATCCGACCTCTCACCCACCTGTAAGAGGCAAGCTTATATGAGTATCGATTCCAAAGGAAACCTAACATTGTTTGATGGCCCACCGGAAGAAGAAAAAGTGATGCGGACCTTCTTTCAGCTGGATGTCGGTTCGATGGAGTCTTCTTTACCTAAAGATGTGATCAAGCAACTTGAAGAAGGTATTCGAATCCAAGATATGGAAGAGTATAACAGTGTTCTGTCAACCTTTAGCGATTATGCACGGGATATGGCTGAGAATGTCATGAACCCGACCCCTTAAAATTGTCCCAGCTTTGTCGCTTGGTGACTGAAAATGCTGCTGCCCGGAAATTTCCCGGGCAGTTTTTTGCGTTGGAAGGGGATGTCAGCGGTCTCAATATAGTGGATACGTAACGGTTGCTTAAAGGATCAAAGTTTTTCCTCAACAGAGGTCGATCTTTTGTTATAATGAGAGAACGATACATATGTTCGCTTCATCAGAGGAGAGATTGGTTTGCGCATTTTAGGGATCGACCCCGGGATTGCGATTGTAGGTTTCGGGTTTGTAGATAAGGTTGGAAGTAAAGTTACACCGGTACAGTATGGCTGTATCCAGACGGAAGCCCATACACCGGATGAAGAGAGGCTGCAGCACGTGTACGAAGGTATGCAGCAGCTTATTGATAAATATGAGCCTGAGGCCGTTGCTTTCGAGAAATTGTTTTTTAACCGCAACGTAACCACGGCGATGTCCGTATCCCAGGCCAGAGGGGTTCTTATCCTGGCTGCGGTCCAGCGCGGACTCCCGATTGCAGAATATACGCCGATGCAGGTGAAGCAGGCGATTGTCGGCTATGGCAAGGCCGAGAAGAGACAGGTACAGGAGATGGTCAGGATGTTCCTGAAGTTGCAGAGCATTCCTAAACCTGACGATGTGGCGGATGCATTGGCTGTAGCGATCTGTCACGCGCATTCCTATACACTGAATTCCAAGTTAAATGAGGTATTGCGAAAATGATCGATTTTTTACGGGGACAGGTAGTCCACTTAGAGAGTGAATATATTGTACTGGATGTTCATGGGGTAGGATATCAGGTGTTCTGTCCGAATCCCTATGCCTTTGCCAAAACCGAAGGAACCATCACGGTGTTTACCCATCATCATGTCCGTGAAGATGCCATCCTGCTGTTTGGATTTCCGACACGGGAGGAACAGAAGCTGTTCCGTAAACTGATCGAAGTCTCGGGTATCGGTCCGCGTGTGGCGCTCGGCATATTGGGCGGGGGATCTCCGGATCATGTGGTTTCCGCCATCTACCAGGAGAATGTATCCTTCTTAATCAAGCTTCCGGGAATCGGTAAGAAAACAGCGCAGCGTATGATTCTGGACCTGAAGGACAAGCTTGAGGGATTCGGAAATGCGAGCATGATGACCGGTCTTTTTGCCCTTCAGGAGCCTGAGCCGGAAGCTGACGGCTCGGCGTGGTCTGAGGCACGTGAAGGATTGAAGGCTCTTGGTTATACGGATAGCGAGCTGGACAAGGTCTGGCTCAAGATTAAGGATTCTGCCGCAAGCGGTGAATCTGTCGATGTGCTGATGAAACGGGCACTGCAGCAGCTGTACGCCGGTTAGAGGATCGCTGCAGGAGAGGAGTTTATTAGATGGACGATCGAATTATTTCCGCCAATCTAATGATGGACGAACAGGCTGTCGAGCTTAGTCTGCGTCCACGCTATTTGGCTGAATATATAGGACAGAATCAAGTTAAGGAAAATCTCAAGGTATATATCGAAGCGGCAAAAATGCGTAACGAAGCGCTTGACCACGTGTTGTTGTACGGTCCTCCGGGTCTCGGTAAAACGACGCTGGCCAATATTATCGCCAATGAGCTTGGCGTTAATCTCCGTACGACTTCCGGTCCGGCAATCGAGCGACCGGGGGATCTGGCTGCACTTCTCACTAATCTGCAGGAAGGAGATGTACTGTTTATTGATGAGATCCATCGGCTGCACCGGACGGTAGAGGAAGTGATGTATCCGGCGATGGAGGATTTTGCGCTGGATATTATGATCGGGAAAGGGCCAAGCGCACGCTCGGTACGTCTGGACCTGCCGCCGTTTACCTTAATTGGCGCCACTACACGGGCTGGATTGCTCTCTGCGCCGCTTAGGGACCGTTTTGGCGTGGTAAGCCGTCTGGAATTCTATACGGTGGACGAGCTGAGTTACATTGTGTCACGCAATGCTGATCTTTTTGAGATCGAGATATTAGGAGAGGCAGCAGAAGAGATTGCCCTGAGATCGCGCGGGACGCCCCGCATTGCCAACCGTCTCTTGAAACGGGTACGTGATTATGCCCAGGTTCGAGGAGATGGCATGATAACGCCAAGCATCGCTCAGGAAGCGCTGAAAATGCTGCAGATCGATCCGATGGGACTGGATTTTATTGATCATAAAATGCTGAACGCCATGATCAAAAGCTTCCGTGGGGGACCTGTAGGTCTGGATACCATTGCGGCAACCATTGGAGAAGAAAGCCAAACCATTGAAGATGTTTATGAACCGTATCTCCTGCAGATCGGTTTCTTGCAGCGTACACCCCGGGGACGGGTTGTAACGCCCACAGCTTATCAACATTTAGGTATTCCCTTTCCAGAGGATCGTCGTTAGATTATAGAATCATTACATTCATACCAAATCCTAATAGCTACAGGAGGAAAGACTTAAATGGATAGGAACTGGACGAAATCATTATTCGGTTGGACCACCAAGGGACTCTTGTCACTGGCTGTTGCCGGAACCTTATGGAGCGCGCCTGCAGTACATGCGGCCGCTCCTTCAATAGATACGATTCGAGTTGCGATGTTTTTGGATCTGGGAAGTCAGTATAAATCAACAAGCAATGCCGTTACACTGAAATCCGCTGAGGCTCTGACGGCATCGCTGCTTGTATCCGGTGCTCAGCAGACTTTGATAAGCATTCCAGCAAACCAGCAGGTCCGAATGAGTGTGGATACATACCGCGTCAAGGTGCTTGAGACCACGGATTGGAAAACGGCTTCGGAAGCGGCGAAAAAACTGGAGGCGACGAATGACAAACCGATGCTGTTTGCAGACGGCAATGTGTACAAACTATATGCCGGTATGTATGGGACAGAGAAAGCGGCCGTGGACGCGGCAACGCGAACTGCGAAGACGGTGGCTGCTTATCTGAATAGTCAAACGCCTTCTGTTAAAGGCGGACTGCATTTGTCTGCGGGATCGTACGGATCGGAGGCTGAGGCGGAGTCTGTACGTAAGACGTATGCAAATGCCGGCATGGATGCCTTCAATGTTGTGGTACCTAACGGAGGTGTATCCGCTTATGAGGTTTGGGTAGGCGAGGCAGCCAACACAGCCGATCTGGCTGCAGTCAGACAGGAGGCTGCTCCAATATCCGGCGCCCTCGTTGAAATGAATGCTGCTACCTCGGGTCTGATGATGAGACGAGATGTAAGCCTGAACCTGGCGACTCCTCAAGAGACACAGCATTATATGTTGTCGGGTGGTCAGTCGGTTCTGCGGGTAGAAGGGAGTTCAGGTGCCGGAACGAATGTGAAGGAGCGATTGGATCGCTCCTATCGAGGCGCTTTGGAGATCGGACAAAAGAACGGTCAATTGTATCTCGTCAATGAACTGCCGTTTCAACAGTATCTATATTCCGTCGTTGGAGCCGAGGTGCCATCTACTTGGGGGGCTGAAGCTCTGAAGGCACAGGCTGTAGCGGCACGCAGCTATGCGCTCTTCCAAGGAAATAAGTTTGAGGTAGCTCATGTCGTGGACACAACGCTAAGCCAGGCCTATTACGGGACAGCCTATGAGTATCCGAGCATTATTCAGGCAGTGGATGCAACTGACGGCGAAGTGGTCATGAAAGACGGCAAAATAGTGGAAACCGTGTTTTCCTCCAATAGCGGAGGAATGACGGCGGACTCCACCGAGGTGTGGGGTAACCGTAACGATCTGTTTGCCGCGGTGGAAAGCCCTGGAGATTCTTCATCCCAGGCAGCGCTTAAATCCTGGTATCATGTACTTCTTCCGAGTGGCGCTACAGGTTATGTACGTGAGGACAATGTGAAGGAAACCGGCAACAAAACATCGGCAGGACTCCTGTATATGACCGTTACCGCCAAGGATACGAATGTACGCCCACTGCCATTGATCCAATCGAACGTTGAGCCTGTAGGCAAGATGAATCCGGGAGAAACGGCAGTCGTTCTTGAAAAAGTGGCGGAATCCAACAGCTATGACTGGGTTCGCGGTCCGTATACTTCGGATCAACTACTGTCCGCTCTAAAAGGAAAAACCTCTAACAGCCTGCCTGCTTCTATTACTTCGCTGGATGTAACGGAGCGAGGCCCGTCTGGACGTGCCCTTACGGTGAAAGCCAACGATCAAGTGCTGGACGTAAAATATCCGGATATGTTCCGCTCGGCTTTTAACGGTCTGCCAAGCACATTGTTTGATATTGAATCGACCGGAAGTTATACTGTATTGAGCGCGAATGGTGCGGTATCAACGGTTTCAAGCGGCCAAATGGTGTCCGTCATCTCAGGGAGCGGTAACGGAAATGTCAAAGGTTCCGGTACCGTTGTGATGAATGGAACGGGAAAAGCACGTGTGATTGAAAGCTCTTCCGGCTTTAAATTTACCGGTAAAGGCTTAGGTCACGGACTGGGCATGTCCCAATGGGGTGCCAAAGGAATGGCAGATGAAGGGTATGATTATAAGCAGATACTCCAACACTATTACCGCAACACGACTATTACGAAGGACTGACCGACATGAATGTGGATTTGTATGATTTTGAATTACCCGAACACTTAATTGCGCAGACGCCGCTGCTTGATCGAAGCTCTTCCAGGCTTCTCACGCTGGACAAAGAGAGCGGACATATAAGCCATCAAACGTTTGCGGACATCATAGACAGCCTGAATCCGGGGGATACGCTCGTATTAAACGATACCAAGGTCATACCGGCCCGATTGTTTGGTGCAAAGGAAGACACCGGTGCGAAAGCAGAGGTACTTCTGCTTAAGAATATGGGGCAAGACCGGTGGGAAGCACTTGTAAAACCCGGCAAGAAGCTGAAAAAAGGGAACGTAATTTCCTTCGGGGACGGTAAATTAAAAGCGATCATTGAGGAAGAAGGCGAGATGGGTGCTCGCATCCTATCCTTTTCGTATAAAGGGATTTTCCAAGAAATCCTGGATGAACTGGGGCAAATGCCGCTTCCGCCATATATTAAGGAGAAGCTGGATGACCGCGATCGGTATCAGACCGTATATGCAAAGCATGAAGGATCTGCAGCCGCTCCCACGGCGGGCCTGCACTTCACGGAAGCTCTCCTGGAACAGATTCAGGCCAAGGGAGTAGACATCGCCTTCATTACCCTGCACGTGGGACTGGGGACATTTCGTCCGATGTCCGTGGAACAGGTTGAGGATCATGTCATGCATGAAGAGTACTATTCCCTTTCCCAGGAAACCGCTGAGCTGCTGAATGAAACGAAGCGGCGCGGCGGCAGGGTTATCGCTGTAGGGACTACCTCTTGCAGAACGCTGGAGACGGTTGGATCGGCGCTGAAAGGCGAGCCGCTGCGTGAGAGCAGCGGCTGGACAAGCATTTTCATATATCCCGGATATACTTTTACCGTTGTGGACGCGCTGATTACGAATTTCCATCTGCCGAAATCCACGCTGGTGATGCTGGTCAGTGCGTTGGCCGGACGCGAACACATTATGAAGGCGTACAAGGAAGCTGTTGAGAAGGAATATCGATTCTTCAGCTTTGGCGACGCGATGTTTATCTATTAATTCGGAGGTTGGTTAATACAATGGTAGCAGCTGTTACTTATGAACATATTAAAACGTGTAAACAATCGGGCGCGAGGCTCGGCAGAGTGCACACCCCGCACGGCGTGATCGATACGCCGACATTCATGCCTGTGGGAACATTGGCAACCGTAAAAACCATGAGTCCGGAAGAACTAAAGGCTATGGATGCCCATATTATTTTAAGCAACACCTATCACCTCTTTTTGCGTCCTGGACATGATATTGTGAAGGAAGCGGGCGGACTGCACAAATTCATGAACTGGGACCGTCCGATCCTGACTGATAGCGGAGGCTTCCAGGTATTCAGCTTGGCAGAAATGAGAAAAATATCGGAAGAAGGCGTACATTTCCGTTCCCACTTGAACGGAGATAAACTGTTTATCTCCCCGGAAGTCGCGATGGAGATTCAGAACGCGCTCGGATCTGATATAATGATGGCTTTTGATGAATGTCCGCCTTATCCTGCGGAGTATGAATACGTTAAACAATCCACCGAGCGAACCTCTCGCTGGGCTGAACGCTGCCTTAAGAGCCATGCTAGACCGGAAGACCAAGCCCTATTCGCCATCGTTCAGGGAGGCATGCATGAGGATCTGCGCCGTCAGAGCGCCCGTGATTTGACTTCCATGGATTTCCCGGGTTATGCTATTGGTGGACTTAGTGTGGGAGAATCGAAGCAGCTTATGTATGAAGTGCTGGATTACACGGTGCCCCTGCTGCCGAACAATAAGCCTCGCTATTTGATGGGAGTCGGATCACCCGATGCGTTGATTGAGGGCTCGATTCGTGGTGTGGATATGTTCGATTGCGTGCTTCCGACGCGGATCGCTCGCAACGGGACAACGATGACAAGTCAAGGCCGTCTTGTCGTTCGAAATGCTCAATATGCCAGGGATTACGGACCGCTGGATCCGGAATGTGACTGCTACACTTGCCGTAACTACTCGCGTGCTTATCTGCGTCATCTGATCAAGAGTGATGAAACATTTGGATTAAGATTGACGACGTATCATAACCTGCATTTCCTGCTCAATTTGATGCGTAACGTGCGTCAGAGTATTATGGAAGACCGTCTGCTTGATTTCCGCGATGAGTTTTTTGATAAGTACGGCCTACATGATAATGAAAAAGGGTTCTAAAGCAAGTTCATGGCCATCATGATAAGTTTGTGAAAGGGGGGAAAGGAATGTTTGGAGCTTCATTTGATTTAGCAGCTGGTACAGGTTCAGGCGGAGGCGGTATTTTAGGGTTGGTTTTGCCTTTCGTTCTGATGTTTGTCATCTTTTATTTTCTGCTTATTCGTCCACAGCAGAAGAAGCAGAAGACCAGAAACGCAATGCTTAGCGCCTTGTCAAAGGGCGATAAAGTGGTAACCATTGGAGGCCTTCACGGTACAATTGTGGAGATTACCGACGATATTGTGGTCTTGAAAGTGAACGATGTAACGAAGTTGACGTTCGATCGTAACTCTATCAGCCATAGTGTGAATGCGGATGCATAATTACGTTTCACCTACATATGGAATGTAATCGTTATAACAAAGGCCGATTCCTTTTAGGAGTCGGCCTTTGTTTTTTAGCATGGTAGTGAGATGCTCGCCAGAAGCATTAGCGTGAAACTTCATTTTTTTAAGTTGACCCCGAACATTCCCCCGATGGCGCCTGCAGCAAATACCGTGACAATCAGCGTCAAATCTCCGAGAGATAAGGAACTATCCAAAGCAAGAAAGCCAATGACGAGCAGCGTTATGCCATATATCAGCCCTGTCAGGCAGCCGTAATACCAACCTTTGTTTCCTGCGCGCTTGCCGCTCACACAACCTCCGATAAAGGCTGCGATGGCATGTACGAGAAACGTGTAGAACGATAAATCATCTTCGGCTAGTCCGCTGCCCCATAGAAGCAGGGATAACGCAAACGCGCCAAGAAACATCCAGAAAAAAGAATACAAAAGTCCTGAAAGAATCGGATTGGAGATCCTGAAAGTGAAAACTCGCCGGATCGGTTCCATGAATCATCCCCCTTAACTAATCTTGATCATTAAATTGTATGGCCAAGCCTGTACATATAGTACAAACTGAGCGTTTTGCATCCGGTTTTGCATGATTTCCATTAATTAATCCGTTGTAATCGAATGGGAAAAGCTATAGCAGGCCAGAATAGCTGTACATGAGAATGTTCGACAAGCTAGGAGGGATTGTTTATGTCTCATATGACTATTCTGATTCTGCGGACCATTCTGATGTATGTGGTCATCTTTGTCACCATGAGAATCATGGGCAAAAGGGAAATCGGAAAGCTGTCCATCTTCGATTTGGTCATATCCGTAATGATTGCAGAGATTGCCGTTTTTGTTCTGGAAGATGTCCAAAAGCCGATTTGGGAGGGACTTGCGCCTATCGCTGTTTTGGTTGCCATTCAGGTAGGTCTTGCTTACATCGGACTGAAAAATCGAAATATACGGCTGTTTGCCGACGGAAAGCCAAGCGTATTGGTGTCCCGGGGCAGGCTGCACCGTAAGGAGATGGCAAAGCTTCGCTATAATCTGGATGATCTGATGCAGCAGCTAAGAGGCAAAGATATTGACAGTCTGGCGGATGTTGAATTTGCGATACTTGAAACATCCGGTCAGCTCACCGTGATTCCAAAGGATACGGGGGACAGCTCCAACAGCAATTCGAATAACTCTTCAAGTTCATCCAACACCTCAGGGGTCACATCCACTTCATCCCAATCCGAAAAAGAGAACCCTACAGTCGTTGATATTCCTTACGATAAAATCACGTATGAAGGCCTGCCCATCCCGCTTATATTGGATGGAAAGGTGCAGGACGAGAACCTTGAATTAATCGATAAAACGCGGTTCTGGCTTAAGAACGAGATACAGAATTACGGTGCTAAGGATTTTAAGGATATTTTTCTATGCTCTATTGACCATAAAGGCCGGATTTACATTGACCGTAAAGACAGGATCTAACGACGGCTGAATTTATTGAACCAGGTGCCGACGACAGGCACACGATCCAAATCTCGCGGTGTTACCAGCTTGGTCATAAAAATCATGATGAAATAGACCAGCATACCAACTGCGATGGAAGCCCAAAATTGCAGCCATGGCGCGGTCGAAAACGGAAGATGTTTGTACCCATAGAGGACACAGGCACCCATAATGATCATAACCGCCCCGATTTTGACATAATCCAGCAGACGGAATCGAAAGCCGATCAGTCTCGATAGGCTGAAACCGTGGAGTAATGTAACTGCAATGCTGTTTACGATAATGGCAATGACGGCCCCTATTATGCCGAAGGCGGGATTGGATGCCAAAAACACGATGAGGCTCATTTTGATGATTGCCCCAAATAACGTGTTGAGTAATGCCCGGCCCGGACGGTCCAGAGCTTGCAAGGCAGCTTGAAGCGGGGATTGCACATACAGGAACAAGGCAAAGGGCGCCATGATTTTGAGCATATCGCTAACCTCCGCGTTGTCGTATAGGAGCAGGCATAATGGCTCAGCCAGGACAAACATAATGATGGCAAACGGAGCTCCGGAGACAAGGGCTAGCCGAAGGGATTGGTTCATTCGTTTGTGGATGGTCGTCCGGTCATTGCGGGCGGCAGCTTCCGAGAGTGAAGGCACCAGAGAGATGGCCAGAGAAACCGTCAGAGCACCGGGCAATAACAGGAGCGGGATGATCATCCCTTGCAGTGCTCCATACTGGGCGGTTGCTACGGATGTCGCTATACCTGCCATGGCCAGGCTGCGATTGGTCAGGATTGTCTCCAGGAGGTAGGAGAATGAACCTACCATCTTGCCCCCTGTCACAGGCAATGCAATACCGAATAAACGTTTCAGAATGCCTTTATTCGAGGAAGAGTCTTCTTTTGCAGTTTTTTCGGATATTACTTTTTGCCGTTGCGGTTTAGGTAAAAGTTTATTTCTAGGTCGTCCCTCCCCGGGATATTGCAGCAGCAGGGCTATCATGCCAATCAGTTCCCCCACGGCTGTTCCGAGCATAGCACCCGCAGCCCCATAAGCGATGCCTTTGGGCATCAAGAGATGCGCAAACCAGAGCATGCAAATAATTCGGACAATCGTCTCGATCACGGAGGAGCTTGCGGAGGGAATCATGTTCTGTTTGCCCTGGAAATATCCACGGTAGACCGACGAAACGGCAATGATGATCAACATGGGTGTCATGCTGATAAAGGTTTGGTATACACGCTCGTCCGGCAAAAGCACGCCGGTTACCCAAGGGGCAAGGAGCAGACTTAGTCCCGTAAAGAGGGCGCCAGCTGTAAGTGTCAGCATCAGGCTGACATGCAGGATTTGCTTGGAAGCATCACGCTTGCCGGCACCTTCCGCTTCGGCAACCATTTTGGCAATGGCCAGCGGAATTCCGCCGGTAATGATTGTCACGAGCACGATAAAGAAGGGATAACCCAGTTGGTAAATTCCGACACCCTCGGGTCCAATGATCCGGGGGAGGGCGATCCGGGGGATAAAACCGAGTAGGCGGTTTAATATGCCGGCTGCAAGTAAAATCAGCGTTCCTTTAATAAATGATTGCTTGTTCACTGTCCATCCCACTCCCTGGTTAAGACTGAATACGGTGACACGACATGGCTATTCTTATGGATATGCCCTACCTGTCCCATCTGATGACTTTACTTTTTTTTCAGGACATGGTAGGAATAGAAGGAAAGCAATGTATCCTGTCGAATGTAACTTAGGGACAACAGGGAGTCAGTGAGGAGGCCATATGCATGGAACTCGAGCAAATGAGCGAGGAAGATTTGATGAGCACCATTGAGATGGTATGCTTGAGCAAGGTTGAGGAAATGCATTTGATTGGGTACGAATATGTGACTAGCGACGATATTTGGAACTGTGTCAGCAGCAAATATGAAAAGGAAGGCATCCCCTCCCTCCACAAACTGGTCAATGACATTCTGTCCTTGAAGGCGACAGCTTTAATGAACTTTATGACAATATCAGCATATAAGGGATCTTCTTTCGATTAATCGAAGAGGTCCCTTTTGCCTTGCGGATATAAGGGTTCATTCATAAACCCGACAAATTTTGATAAATTGACTGGGTTTTATGACATCGCTATAATAGGAATATTGAGTAAAAAGGGGGAACAAAGGACGGCATGAAGAGAATAATCAGTTTCGTCGGAACCGTACTCGTGATCACTGTTTTAATGGCCGTTACAACTCCAGGCTTGCTGAAAGACGTCCGTCTAGGTCTGGATCTTAAGGGTGGATTCGAAATCCTTTATGAAGCAGAGCCTTTGATGGAAGGGCAGCAAGTCACAAAAGAAGCACTGCAGGAAACCGCAAAGAGCTTGCAAAAGCGTGCGGATGCAATGGGAACATCTGAGCCTGAGGTTACGCCGGAAGGGGCGAACCGGATTCGCTTGAAGGTGGCAGGCGTAACGGATGAGGCTGAAGTTCGAAAAACGATGAAAGAACCTGCGAACCTCACATTCCGAAGCAATGACGGCTGTAAAGAAGGCGAGGAGTTCTGTAAGATTGAGCTCCGCGGCGACGATTTCGTCGAGAACGGCGCATCGGTTGCCTATGACCAGCTTAATCAGCCTATGATAGATATTAAAGTGAAGGACAAAGGGAAGTTTGCTGAAATTACAGGACGTCTTCTCGGTCAAGAACTGGCTATCTTCATGGACGACCAATTGCTGTCAGCTCCGACGGTACGTGCCGCATTAACGGATGGTACCGCACAAATTACGGGGAGCTATTCGCTGGATGAAGCGAAGCAGATCCGGGATACGATTAATCTCGGTGCCCTGCCGCTGAAGCTGGTTGAGAAGTACTCTCAGAGCGTAGGAGCTACGCTCGGTATGCAATCTCTTACGAAAACGGTAGAAGCAGGTCTTATCGCATCCGTTGCGATTCTTCTGTTCATGATTATCAGGTATCGCGTACCGGGTTTGCTGGCAAGCTTTGCACTTATTTTGCATACATGGCTTCTGATTCTTATTTTTGTATGGGCTGACTTTACGCTGACGCTTCCAGGTATTGCAGCATTTATATTAGGTATAGGTATGGCGGTTGATGCCAATATCATCACCTATGAACGCATTCGGGAAGAGATCAGAACGGGCAAGAGTGTTCCATCAGCGGTGAAAGCAGGCGGTAAGTCATCCCTGCGAGCCATCATGGACTCCAACTTGACGACGATACTCGTTGCCGCTGTCATGTTCGGATTTGGTACCGGCGCGGTTAAAGGTTTTGCGCTTGTATTGATTCTGGAGATCATCTTGAGTATTGCCACGAACGTTTATTTCTCCCGTTTCTTGCTCAATCTACTTGTGAATATTGGTTGGGCCCGCAAACCGAGCCATTATGGCGTAAAGGAGCGTGACATTCGTGAGCTTTAAGAACTTTGATTTCGTAGGCAAAAGCAGATTTTTCTATATTCTATCCATTGCAATTACGATTCTGGGCTTGGTATTTCTCTTGACTCGTGGTCTTAACTATGGAGTTGATTTCCAATCCGGCTCGAACGTAGACATCTCTCTCTCCAAGCCGCTGACTACGGAGCAGATTAATACCGTATTAAAAGAGGCTGGAATCGGTGAAGATGCGAGCATTACTCCTGGTATTGACCGCGTGAATATTCGATTCAGCGAGGTGCTGACCGAGGACCAGGATCTGAAGATGCGTTCCGGCATTGAGAAGCTGGATAAAACGGCCACCTTCGAGATCAACACGGTGGACCCAGAGATGGCAAAAGAGCTGGGCCGAAACGCAATTTATGCGGTATTGATTTCCTGTATCGGGATTATCATCTATGTCAGCATCCGTTTTGAATGGCGGTTTGCGATTGCAGCGATCGTAGCCCTTCTGCATGATGCATTTGTTGTCATTAGTATTTTCTCCATCCTCGGTCTCGAGGTGGATCTGACATTCATTATCGCCGTTCTGACGATTATCGGTTATTCGATTAACGATACGATTGTCATCTTCGACCGGATCAGGGAGAACCTGAGGTTTGCCAAGATTAAAAGATTCTCGGATCTTAAAGATCTGGTTAACAAAAGTTTGACCCAGACGATCGGACGTTCGATCTATACAGCATTGTCTGTTTTCATCGCTGCACTCTTCATGCTCCTGCTTGGCGGTGAGTCGATTCAGATGTTCTCTCTGGCAATTTGTATCGGTTTGGCATTCGGCGCGTACTCTTCGATCTTTATCGCAAGTCCGTTGTGGCTCGTCCTTAAGGGGCGTAATGTCAGCGATAAACCAAATTCACCTAAGCCAAGCAAAGATAAGATTGAAATCTAATTCAGTCGCTGTTGGCGTAGCAGTCTAGATAGCAGAGGGTCCTATACAAGTGGAAAGCCGCGTCGCAGGCGACGCGGCTTTCTAAAGTTAACAGCGATAATAAATATAGGATTGATAGTGACATTGAGGGGGGCCTCAAGTGAGCAATGAACGTTTGAATCATACGGAGACTGTCCTTTGGACAGGCATTGTAACGGATTTTGCATTAGCCTTGTGTAAAGGGATCGCCGGATATTTATCCGGCAGTAAGGCTCTAATCGGAGATGCTCTGCATTCTGCGGCAAATGCCGTAACTTTATTGGTGGATCGTTTACCAAGCCTGGGTATATTCGGCAATAAAAGCTCCATTCGGGACAAACGGAAAGTTTCGGATACGACAGAGCCCGTGATCTCGATTCTATTTGCCGTTTTATTGATCATGGGCGGTATTCAAATTGCGGTATCCGCGATTCAAACCATGGCATCAGGCGACCTGGAGCCGCCAACCAAATCGGCACTGCTTGCCGTTTTCATATCACTCGCTGTGAATGAAGCGGTGTTTCAGTACCAATGTCGGCAGATAAAAAGAAACAAGGATCCCCGGTATGAGGTGCTGTCCGCTGATCATCGGTTTGCCCTGTACTCTTCGCTAACGGTATTAATCGGCGTGTCACTAGCTATGGGGGGCTCTTATTTTGAATGGACACCCCTGCTCTATATGGATTCGGTTGCGGCTCTGATTGTGGCTTGTCTCGTGGTCCGCAAAGGGTATATACTAATCGTTCATTCCGTTTATGGAACGCTCGTAGAAGAGAAGCGGCATGAGCACGAAGCCGATTTCATGGATACGATTCAGCGAGTGCATGGCGTGATCACGATCGAGGAACTGAAGGTTCAGGAATACGGGCAGATCCGTCATGTGAACATTGAAGTGAAAATCACCGTGAATCCGCGGACATCCATATTGGAGGCTCAAGAGATTGCTGAGCGAATCCGGAAGCTGTTAACCCATCGCTTTATTCAGGTTACGGATGCCAAGGTTCACGTGGTACCCTATGAACCGGGTTATCCATATAAATCGAACTATGACTTAATGGACAACGATATGCCGACACTGCCGCAGTAGCGTCTGGAGCTAACAGGTGTAAGTCAACAGGAAAAAGGCAGGAAAAGGAAGGTGAGTCCCTGTGCTGTATTCCAAATATGAATGGAGAATACGCTCGGCAGAGTCATCGATCACCGATAGGCTGGCCCAGGATTTGTCGCTGCCACCCATGGTGGCTTCACTCATGGCGTCACGGGGGATACAATCAGCCGAGGATGGACGGAGATTTCTATATGGAACGTTTGAGCTGACGCATGACCCTTATCTCATGCAGGGGATGCAGGAGGCTGTCCGGCGTATTCGTAAAGCGCTGGAGGATCGGGAACATATTCTGATCTATGGCGATTATGATGCAGACGGTGTTTCCAGCACATCATTGATGATTCATCTGATGCGCTACTTGGGTGCATCTTATGATATTTATATACCTCACCGATCCAATGAAGGTTATGGCTTACATAATCACGCACTGGATTGGGCCCATCAGCAAGGGGTCAGTCTAGTCATTACCGTAGATACTGGAATTAGTGCAGTCGAGCAAATTGCGTATGCCAACAGCCTTGGCATCGACGTGATTGTCACGGACCATCATGAGCCGCCTGAAGTGCTGCCAGAAGCTTATGCACTGATCAACCCGAAAATCCCTACATGCCCGTATCCCTTCAAGGGGTTGGCAGGCGTAGGCGTGGCTTACAAGCTGGCACAGGCTCTCGTTGGAGAACCACCGGAGGAGTGGCTTCAAATTGTTTCCATCGGGACCATTGCGGACTTGATGCCGCTTACCGGGGAGAATCGGGTGCTTGTGAAGCACGGAATCGAATCAATGCGGAATACGAGGTATGAAGGTATTCGATGCTTGCTGGAGGTATCGGGGATCCATGTGGAGCAGGTGACTGCCGTAAATGTGGCATTCTCCATGGCACCACGGATTAACGCCAGTGGCCGTCTGGATCATGCAGGCCGTGCCGTTACGCTTCTTACAACAGAACACCGTGAAGAAGCGGAGCGGCTTGCCTGGGAACTGGATGGGCTGAACAAGGATCGGCAGCAAGTGGTAGAAAATATCGTCCAGGAAGCGCTTGGCATGGTTCAAAACCGCTGGAGAGGACAGGAGGTTCCTCCTGTAATCGTATTGGCGGGTGAAGGCTGGAATGTTGGTGTGGTTGGTATCGTGGCATCCAAAATATTGGAGCGATTCTACAGGCCTGTCGTTATCCTCGGGATTGATCCCGAGACGGGAAACTGTAAAGGCTCCGCCCGTTCAATTCCGGGATTTGATATTTATGCGGCTCTACACTCCTGCAAGGACGTCATGGACCATTTTGGCGGCCATCCTTCTGCAGCGGGCATGAGCCTCCATCGGGATCGATTGGAGGAATTTGAACAGGGTCTACATCGATATGCTGAGGAAGCACTCGAAGAAGAGCAACTGATCGCAATTTGTGAAGCGGACCTGGAGGCCAGCTTGTCGGAGGTATCGGTGCCCGTTATTGAACAGATTGAACAGTTAAGTCCGTTTGGCATGGCGAATGCCGTGCCGAAGATCGTTTTCCGGGATGTTGTCATAAAGGAAGTTCGTAAAATCGGCAAAGAAGGAAAACATCTGAAGCTTCGCTTGCAGCAGAAGCGTGAGGTTATGGATGCGATCTCATTCGGATGGGGGCATCTTGCCGATATATTGCCGGTAGGCACGGCTGTGGATGTGCTTGGTGAGCTTTCCGTGAATGAATGGAACGGGAGTCGTAAGGTACAGCTCATGATTCAGGATATCTGCGCTCCTTATCAACAGGTGTTTGACTACCGCGGGAACAAAGAGCCGTTACAGGAAATTCAGAGGTGGAGAGCGGAGCTGGAGCCGCATCTGCGTTGCCCGGCAGTCCGTTCGGCAGTGGTGTACGCAAAAGATTCACATCCGGAAATAAAAAGTCAATTGTATGATATGTGCCTTTGGGTATATGATAGGAATGCTGGCATCATGCCAGATAATGATATTGCTGAGAACAGTCAAGAAGATATTTCCGTTTTGTTCGTACTGGATGTACCGGAGACGGCTGAACAACTGGATGCATTTATGTCAGCCTTCCATTCCGTTCCCAATATATTCATGCTGCATCCGACCCGGAACCTGCGCGAACGGCTGCAAATTCCGGACCGCGAACAGTTTAAGAAGCTGTACGTTTCACTTGCCGGGATGACGTCCGCTCCCATGTCGGAGAATGAGGTTGTAGTACGTCTGCAGAAGCAGACTTCCTTATCTACACGCATGCTGCTCAAAGTACTGGATGTGTTTGAGGAACTGGCGTTCATCCAGCGTGTCCAGGGACAGATTACCTTTATACCGAAGCCGGAGAAAAAACCGCTGGACGCTTCCCGTCACTTCCGTGAGCTAAGCGATTTGGCGGATATGGAGCAGCATTTGCTGCATGCCGGTACCGAACAATTAACCCAATGGATGATGTCCCGCACAAAAGGCGTATCTTAACCGCAACTATACAGGAGGAGATTATTTTGGATTTTAAAGATTATATTCGTGTCGTTCCCGATTTTCCGCAGGCGGGGATCAGCTTCAAAGATATTACTACACTGCTGAAGAATGGTGAGGTGTATCGCAAAGCCATCGAAGAATTGAAGATCTTGGTATCCGATCTTAAAATTGATGTGATAGCTGGTCCCGAAGCTCGTGGATTTGTCGTGGGTGCTCCGCTAGCGTATGCTCTTGGAGTAGGATTCGCGCCCATTCGCAAAAGCGGAAAGCTTCCCTATGAAACGATTGAAGTGGGATACGACCTCGAATATGGAAAAGATCGCTTGGCGATGCATACCGATGCGATCGAGAAGGGTCAAAATGTATTGATTGCGGATGATCTTCTTGCAACAGGCGGTACGATTGCGACTTCGGTTAACCTCATCCGTCAATTGGGCGGAAACGTCGTTGGAGCTGCATTCATGATCGAGCTGGCGGATCTCAATGGCCGTTCGAAGCTGGATGGAATCGAAGTATTTACATTGATGCAATACGAGTAATCGATAACAATCTTCCTGATTTTCCCGGGAAATAATAGACGCCCTGAGCAACCAGCTCAGGGCGTTTTTCGATTGGGGCTAGGGTTGTTAGTTTCAATCCGGCGTCTTCTCTACGAGCGGCTCATCATTTTTTTCATTGGAGAGGCCGGTAATCTCGAAGACCTTGAAGAGGAGAGCCATGAGGACACCTACAACGGTAGCCAGGGCCATACCCTTCAACTCGACGGTACCAAACTTCAAGGTTACACCGCTAATCCCTGTTACCAGGACCAACGTAGCCAGGATCATGTTGCTTGCCTTGGAGAAATCGACCTTTTGCTCAACAAAGATCCGAAGTCCGGAAGCTGCGATAACCCCGAACAGCAACAGTGATACGCCGCCCATTACAGGGGTAGGAATGTTGGCTACAACAGCGGAGAACGTGCCGGAGAAGGAGAGCACAATCGCAATAACGGCTGCTCCGGCAATTACGAATATCGAGTATACCTTTGTGAGTGCCATGACCCCGATATTTTCACCGTAGGTGGTATTTGGTGTGGAGCCAACAAAACCTGACAGAATGGTGGATATACCGTTAGCCAGAAGAGAGCGATGCAGGCCAGGGTCTTTGGAAAGGTCTCTGCCCACGATATTGCTTGTTACCAGCAAATGCCCGATGTGCTCCACGATAACAACGAGCGCAACCGGAATGATGGTCCAGATCGCCCCATTATCGAATACCGGGGTTGTCAGCTCCGGAGCCGACAGGAACTTCGCGTTCGCGATTTTCTCGGTGTCTACCACGCCTAGAGCGAAGGACAGAGCATAACCGACAACAATCCCGATCAGAATGTGAATGATTTTGGAGAAGCCGCGGAACAGGATGGCCCCGAATACGGTGACACCAAGAGTCACGAGCGAAATCGTAATGATTTTCGGATCAATGGACTGTCCCTCTTCTGGTAAAAAACCAGCCATACCTGCTGCAACCGGTACAAGCTCAAGCCCGATCATGGCAATGATGGCACCCATGACCGCTGGAGGGAATACAAAGTCGATCCATTTGGTACCCGCATATTTAACAATGAGAGCTACCACGCAGAAGATAACTCCTGTAACGATAAAAGCTCCTAAGGCTTTGCCATAGTTGGCATCCGGATCTTTGGCGAGCACGATCAGAACCGGAGAGATAAACGCAAAGCTGGAACCTAGGTAAGCCGGGATCTTTCCTTTACAAAAGAAAATGTATAGCAGTGTACCAATACCGTTCATCAGCAGGATCATGCCGGGATCCACACCGAATAGGTTCGGTACAAGCACCGTGCTTCCGAACATGGCGAACAAATGCTGCAGGCTCAGAAGGAAACCTGGACCAAACGGAAGTTTCTCATCAACTTGAATTTCTCGTTGCAAACCATTTCACTCCTCTTAGGACTTTAAATATAGGACCGTTCGCGTACGATCTTTAATAGATTAAATACAATCGTTCGTTTTTTCAACAATAATTTTTACAGTTCGTCAAAATATCCAATTGATGTCAAGTTTTGATGTCTCCGCGCCGGAAACGGGCATACTATAAGTGTCTGAACGCTCGACATGTTGACGTATAACGTCACAAGCGTCATAATGATAGGAAAACAATCACGAGGGAACCTGCACGTTTTGACAAGGGCGGGTTCCATTTTATATAGAAAGGGAAGAGAAGGACTCCAAAATGGGCATAGAGCGATTACTCGAAAAGGCCAGCGCCTATATAAAAGAACCCGATCTTCTCCGCATCCAGGAAGCTTATGAATTTGCGGAGCAAGCCCACCACGGACAAGTGCGGAAATCGGGAGAACCTTATATTCTTCATCCGCTTGCGGTTGCAGACATCGTGGTGAATATGCAGATGGACACGTTGTCTATTATTGCTGCGTTGCTTCATGATGTCGTTGAGGATACAACTGTATCGCTTGAGCAGATACGTGAGCGCTTCGGGGATACCTGCGCACTGCTGGTGGATGGTTTGACGAAACTAGAACGTATCCAATTCCGATCCAAAGAAGAGCAACAGAACGAAAATTATCGTAAAATGTTTATCGCGATGGCCCGGGACATTCGGGTGATCGTGATTAAGCTGGCAGACCGGCTTCATAATATGCGCACTCTTAAGTATCAGTCCGAGGAAAGCCAGCGCCGTATTTCCTATGAAACGCTAGAGATCTTTTGCCCGATCGCCCATCGTCTAGGTATTTCCGCAATCAAGTGGGAGATGGAGGATATTGCGCTTCGTTACTTGAATCCGCAGCAGTATTACCGCATTGCGAATTTGATGCACAAGAAGCGGGCTGAACGTGAGCAGTATATTGACAATGTCATAGTCTGTATCCGTGAGAAGCTCGACGAGATGGGGATACAAGCCGACTTATCTGGCAGACCCAAGCATATCTACAGCGTTTTTAAGAAAATGACGGTGAAGAACAAGCAATTCAACGAAATTTATGATCTGCTTGCAATCCGCATTATTGTCGACAATATTAAGGATTGTTATGCTACGCTTGGCATCATCCACACCCTGTGGAAGCCGATGCCTGGCCGTTTCAAAGATTATATCGCCATGCCAAAAACGAATATGTATCAATCCCTTCACACGACGGTGGTTGGACCCAACGGGGAGCCGACGGAGGTTCAGATTCGGACCTGGGAAATGCATCGTACGGCGGAGTACGGTATTGCGGCACACTGGTCCTATAAAGAAGGTTCCGGAGGCAACGGAGGCAGCTTCGATAATAAAATGACGTTCTTTCGTGAAATATTGGAGCTGCAGCATGAGACGAAGGATGCCTCGGAGTTTGTAGAATCTCTGAAGATGGACTTTTTCTCCGATTTGGTTTTTGTGTTTACGCCAAAAGGCGAAGTGATCGAGCTGCCTTCCGGCTCCGTCCCTCTCGATTTTGCCTACCGAATTCATACGGAAGTAGGAAACCGCACCATTGGTGCCAAGGTTAACGGCAGAATTGTTCCGCTGGATCATCAGCTCAAGACCGGCGATATTGTGGAAATTTTAACATCGAAACATTCGTACGGTCCTAGCCAGGACTGGTTGAAGATTGCCCAATCCTCGCACGCCCGCAGTAAAATCAAGCAGTGGTTTAAGAAAGAGAAGCGGGAAGAGAACGTGGAGAAGGGGCGCGAGATGCTGGAGCGCGAGATCAAGCGCCTCGGTCTTGATGTGTCCGAGTGGACGACCGATGATAAATTAATGGAGGCGGCCAAGAAATTCGCCTTTAATGATATTGAGGATATGTTATCCGCGGTTGGCTTCGGCGGGATCACTGCCGCCCAAATCTGTACCAAAGTGACCGAGAAGCTCCGTAAGGAGCAGGAGGAAGCGAATCAGCTTGAATTGACCTCCGAGATGAAGGAAATCAAGCCGGCGGAGAAGCGAAGCCGTCCAACGAACGGCGTACGCGTCAAGGGGATTGATAACCTGCTTGTGCGTTTCGCGAGATGCTGTAATCCCGTGCCCGGCGACGATATTGTCGGTTACGTTACCCGCGGTCGCGGCGTATCGGTCCACCGTTCGGATTGTGCCAATCTGCCGACTATGGATGAAGGCGAGGAGGCCGCGCGCGTAATCGAGGTGGAATGGGAAACGGCCGTTGAGGCTAATTACAGCGTCGATATCGAAGTGACAGGCCATGATCGTAACGGACTGTTAAACGAAGTTCTTCAGGCCGTATCAGAGAGCAAAACGAATATTTCCGCTGTGACCGGCCGATCTGACAAGAACAAAATGGCGATGATTCACATGACGATTTTGATCCGCAATACGGATCACCTCCATTCCGTTGTGGAACGAATCAAGCGGGTGAAGGATGTATATACCGTTCATCGAATCATGCAGTGATGGCACGGTTGCGTGGTTAACGGACTCTGGGGTTTCATGGACATGGACAGTCTCGGATGATTATACGAATGCGGTCTGTTATCCTGCGGGAGACAGGCCGTTTTATTTTAAGATATCAGAGTATAGACTTCGGAGGATATGCTGCCTGATATCGCAAGAAAACTACCGATAAACGCGGTCTGTCTTCTTAGAGAGTACATCGATAGACATTTTTCTTAAGATATCAGAGTATAGACTTCGGAGGATATGCTGCCTGATATCGCAAGAAAAACTCCGATAAATGCGGTCTGTCTTCTTAGAGAGTACATCGATAGACATTTTTCTTATGGAAAAGAAGGAGCTAAACCTATGAGAGTGGTTATTCAAAGATGTAAGCATGCGCAAGTTACGGTTGACAATGAAATCGTAGGCAAGATTGAAGCGGGATTGATGGTGCTGGTAGGTGTGACGCATGAGGATGAAGAGAAGGATGCCAAATACCTTGCCGAGAAGGTTGCGGGGCTGCGAATTTTTGAGGATGAGGATGGAAAAATGAATTTTAGCGTCCAGGACGTAGGCGGAGCCATTCTGTCGGTATCCCAGTTTACGCTCTATGGCGACACCCGCAAGGGAAAACGTCCGAACTTCATGGCCGCCGCCAAACCGGATGAAGCGAATGCACTCTACGAATCGTTTAACCGCGAGCTCTTAGCGAAGGGGTTGCAGGTTGAGACCGGGGTATTCGGAGCAATGATGGACGTGTCGCTAACCAATTGGGGACCGGTAACCCTGATCATTGACAGCAGATCCTAAATGGTGAAAAAAGACGGGCAGCATGCATCATATTGGAGAGATGGGGCATCCTGAGTGGATAATCACTTGTTAGGTATTCACACAACAAAAGGAGCTGTGTTCGTTATGCGTCAACCTCCCAAATTTTCCATATGGAGCAGTTTGCCTACAATGGTCGGGTCCGGAGACATAAGGGAAGCAGCGAGCACAGAACGCATGGTTACGGCTTCGGAAGATCCTGTACAACTCATCAGCATAAAGGGGAATGTGCGGAAGCAGCTGCCGAGATCGTAGAACTAAATAGGATAGCGTGTTGAGTCACTTCCGGTACTACATAGCAGAGCCTGAGAACATTTCAGGCTCCTTTTTAATTCACTCATAAGTCGGAAGTCCTAACAATCCCTGTTATGACTTGTAACTAAATGGTGTAGATCATGGGGCTTCCGTTCATTCCGCTGTTATAAAAAGGGCATTCCAGGGTAATAACAAATCGAGGACAATCATGAAAGGAGATATGCCAGATGAGTAAAGTTGCATTTCTACTAGCTGACCAATTCGAAGATTCCGAGATGAAAACTCCTTATGATGCCGTGAAGGAAGCGGGGCATCAAGCTGATATTATTGGATTGAAACAAGGACAAGAGGTAAAGGGTAAACAGGGCAAGGCATCGTATACAACGGATAAAGCCATTGCCGACGTCGATATAAACGATTATGATGCGGTGGTTATTCCAGGCGGCTCTTCTCCGGAAAATTTGCGTCTGGATTCCCATATATTGCAGTTTGTTGCATCAGCGGACAAGGCAGGCAAACCGATAGCCTCAATATGCCATGGGCCGCAAATTCTGGCAAGTGCCGACCTGCTGAAGGGACGTACGATTACTTCCTATCCTCCGCTTCAGGATGACATGGTAAACGCCGGCGCAAACTTTAAGGATGAGGAAGTCGTCGTGGATCGCAACTTCATTACTTCCCGGACGCCGAAAGACGAGCCGGCCTTCGTGCGTGAGCTGTTAAAGGCATTGTAAGAAGAGAGTAGCTGTATGCTGTATGGTTGTCCATGTTATACCGGTTTTTCAAACAAGTGGGTTGAAAAAAGGAGGAATGGACATGTCTAGACAAATTCAAGCTTATTTCAGAACGGAAGACGACGCTGAAGGCGCAAGGACGAGGCTGTTAACGTATAACACAGAGCAGTTGGAGGTGGGACAGCTTCAGGATCCGGTTCGAGGTGGAGGCAATATCCTCGTGCCGCTGGTGCCATGGGGTAATTCCGGCACGGGTGGAGCAACTGCAGGGGCTACAACGATGGGAGCTCCAGGCGGAGTCGTCGGGGCTCCGGGGGTCATCGTGGGCTCACGGGATGCCGATGACAGCCGCGATATAGCGCAAGATCGGCCGCACGGCGATGACACGCTGGGCGACGCATGGCGCGAAGCGGATGTGACGGACCGGGACTATGATGATCTGAGATATACGCTGTCCGTTAAGGTAAGGGACGAGGATTACGATCAGATCGTACATGATTTGCGGGCGAATAACGCTTATGTGGAGCGATTTGATTAATTGACGGAAAATGCCTGACAGGCGTTTGGATTCCCTAAGAAGTTGGAGATTATCATTGGTATAGGGCATATTCATTAGTACACAAAAGGGCTGTTCCGCAGATGGAGCAGCCTTTTGCGGTTCATTTATTAAAAGCGCTTTCTCGCTTGTAACATAACTGTAATGTTTGTTCAATGTTCCTTTAATATTCCCTGTTTATAATAACAGCATGACCCCCTTTTTTATATAATATATGTTTTGGACCTACAACGTGGTTTGTAGGTTTTTTTCTTTTTTTGGGCAATTTCTACAAAGTTTCTTGACTTTAGTGTGGTAGTTCATTAGAATCTAAAAATATAATGTTTTGGGTATACTATATTTATGAATAATGGATTTCATGACGGGAACAAGTACTCCATCCCCACAAGACCAGAGAAGAATCCCTTGGCTGTAAGGATTCGCTTGATGAGTGGACGAATGACCTCCCCGAGAACAGACGGCGAAGCAAGCACCGGTTGACCGGTGGGATAGACAGTAGCCGAACTGCGCGACCGGGCGTTAAACGGATGAAGCGGATGATTGAACGCACTGATTTATGGTGTGTCGACGCCGGAATGTGGGTGGTACCACGGGTGATTATATGAATATCTCTCGTCCCTGTTGTCTTAAGACAGCGGGGCGGGAGATTTTTTAGTTTTCACGACTTTTTGCGAAATGACTCCTTAGGAAGAGGGATGAAGATGGCAAACGAGAAATTCGAGAAACCGACAGGCACGCAGGACATCCTGCCAGGTGCCGTCGAGAAATGGCAGTTTATCGAGGAGAAGGCACGGGATTTGTGCCGGAGATACAACTACCGCGAAATTCGCACACCGATCTTTGAACAGACCGAGTTGTTCAAACGCGGGGTGGGCGAAACCACCGACATCGTAGAAAAGGAAATGTATACGTTCAGGGATAAAGGCGATCGCAGCATGACCCTCCGTCCAGAAGGAACGGCAGGCGTCGTCCGGGCTTACGTGCAAAACAAGCTGTATGGAGAGCCTGACGTCACGAAGCTGTACTACATGGGCCCCATGTTCCGCTACGAGCGTCCACAGGCGGGACGCTACCGCCAGTTCCACCAGTTCGGCGTAGAGGTGTTCGGGACTGCAGATCCGGCTATTGATGCTGAGGTGATTGCGCTGGGTTACAGCTTCTACAAGGAGCTTGGGCTGAACGGCGTAAAAGCGGAGATTAACTCCGTAGGGACGCCAGAGGTACGGGCGGCTTACCGAAGTAGATTACTTGCTTTCCTGGAACCGATGAAAGAGAGCCTATGCTCGGATTGCCAGTCACGCATGGAACGCAACCCGCTGCGCGTGCTGGATTGCAAGAAGGACCAAGGGAAGTTCGGTGATGCGCCTTCGATTCTGGACAGCCTGGATGAGGAATGCAGCACGCATTTTGAGAAAGTAAAAGGGTACCTGGACGCCATGGGCATCGAGTATGAGATCAATCCAAGACTTGTGCGGGGATTGGACTATTATACGCATACCGCATTTGAATTCAAGGCCCAGGGCATCGGCGCAATTGATACCGTAGGCGGCGGCGGACGGTTCAACGGACTGGTCGATCAGATCGGCGGACCGGATCAGCCGGGCATCGGGTTCGGGATTGGTCTTGAGCGAATCCTATTGATCCTGGAGCATCAAGCTGTTAATCTGTCAGCCGCCAAGCCGCTGGATGTCTATCTGGTGGCGCTGGGTGAAGCCGCCGAGCAGGAAGTGGCAAAATTGATCTACGAACTGCGGAGCAATGGCGTAGCAGCCGAACGTGATTACCTCGGCCGGAAAATGAAAGCCCAGATGAAATCCGCCGACCGTCTGCAAGCTCGTTATACCGCCATTTTGGGTGATGACGAACTGGCGCGCGGAGAAATTGCCCTGAAGTCGATGGAAACCGGCGAACAGCGTACAGTTAAATTGGATCGTCTGGTACAAGAATTGGTTTAATCGTCGCATGAAGCGACTTAATAATATTAAAGGGGAATGATAAACGATGAAAAGGACGCATCAATGCGGTCACCTGACAACCGCGAACATTGGAGAAACTGTAACACTGAACGGCTGGGTGCAGACCCGCCGCGACTTGGGCGGCGTGCTGTTCATCGATCTTCGCGATCGCAGCGGCATCATGCAAATCGTATTTAACCCGGATTTCTCCGGCGAAGCTTTGGCTGTTGCCGATAAGGTCCGCAGCGAATTCGTCGTGGCCGTATCCGGTAAAGTTGTAAAGCGTGATCCTGAAACGTTCAACGCGAACCTGCCTACTGGCGAAATCGAAGTCCAAGTGACAAGCATTGAAGTGCTGAATGCAGCCAAAACACCTCCGTTCTTTATCGAAGACGGCGTGGAAGTGGATGAGCAGCTTCGCTTGAAATATCGATATCTGGACCTGCGTCGTCCAGAGATGCAAAAAACGCTGATGCTGCGCTCCAAAGCGTCTAAAGTATTCCGCGACTTCCTCGACGACGAGGGCTTTGTGGATGTGGAAACGCCGATTCTGACCAAGAGCTCGCCGGAAGGCGCCCGCGACTATCTCGTACCGAGCCGTGTGCACGCAGGTGAATTCTTTGCACTTCCACAATCTCCGCAAATTTACAAGCAGCTCCTCATGGTGAGCGGGCTTGAACGTTACTACCAAATTGCACGCTGTTTCCGTGACGAAGACTTGCGGGCTGACCGTCAGCCTGAGTTTACCCAGGTCGACATCGAGACGTCCTTCATGGAACGCGACGACCTGCTGAACATGATGGAGCAGCTAATGGTGAAGTTATTCAAGGAAACCATCGGCGTTGAACTTGCAACGCCATTCCAGCGTATCAGTTATGCCGATGCGATGGGCAAATACGGCTCCGATAAACCGGATCTTCGCTTCGGTTTGGAATTGATCGAAATGAACGATATCGTTGCTAACAGCGGGGTCAAAGTATTCTCTTCCGTTATTGAAAAAGGCGGCGAAGTGAAGTGTTTGAACGCTAAAGGTTGCGGGACTTGGACACGTAAGGAAATTGACGATCTGGGGCCATATGCAGCCCGTTACGGAGCGAAGGGGCTTGCTTGGATTCAAGTGAAAGAAGGCGAGTTCAAAGGACCTATCGTGAAATTCTTCAGCGAGCAGGAAATTGAAGCGGTAAGAGAACGTACGGGAGCCGAAGATGGCGACTTGCTGCTGTTCTCCGCAGACAATAAAAAAGTGGTTGCCGATGTCCTGGGCGCACTCCGCTTGAAAATCGGACGCCAGCTTGGCCTGATCAACGACAACGAGTACAAGTTTGCTTGGGTGCTGGACTTCCCGCTGTTCAGCTATGATGAAGAGGCGAAGCGCTATGTGGCCGAGCATCATCCGTTCACCCGTCCAAAAGACGAAGATCTGGAATTGATGGATACGGATCCGCTTGCCGTGCGTGCGGAAGCTTATGACATCGTTCTGAATGGATACGAAGTAGGCGGCGGTTCCATGCGGATTTTCAAACGCGAGATCCAAGAGAAAATGTTTGCGGCTCTTGGTATGTCGCCGGAAGTGGCGCACGACAAATTCGGTTATCTTATGGACGCATTTGAGTACGGCACTCCTCCACATGGCGGAATCGCCTTTGGGTTGGACCGTTTGGTGATGCTGCTTGCCGGACGCACGAACCTGCGTGAAACGATTGCGTTCCCGAAAACGGCAAGCGCAACAGATCTGTTGATGGACGCTCCTTCCCAGGTGGACGGGGGACAGTTGGAGCAGCTGCATATCAAACTCGCCAAGAAGCCGGGCGACGAGAAATAAGTCCGTTGTTCTTGATAAAGGAGGTTGCTTGAATTATGCTGCACCAATTTTCCCGTACGGAATTAGCCATTGGTCCTGAGGGCCTTGAAGTGATGAAGAACAGCACGGTAGCCGTGCTGGGTATCGGCGGCGTGGGAGGCATTGCGGTGGAAGCCCTCGCCCGTTCCGGGGTAGGCCGTATCATTCTGATCGACAAAGACGTTGTGGATATCACCAACATCAATCGGCAGATCCATGCCTTAACGACCACGGTAGGTCAGAAGAAAGCAGACCTGATGGTTGAACGTGTCAAACTGATCAATCCGGAATGTGAAGCGATCGCCCTGAACATGTTCTACACCGAAGAGACGTATGAAGAGTTGTTTAAATTCGATCTGGATTATGTGATTGATGCGTCGGATACGATTATTTATAAAGTACATCTGATCAAGGAATGCCTGCGGCGCGGGATTCCGATCATCTCCAGCATGGGGGCAGCCAACAAAATGGACCCCACGAAGTTCCAGGTAGCCGACATCTCCAAAACGTCCATGGATCCGATTGCCCGTATTGTACGCACCAAGCTGCGCAAAGACGGCATCAAGAAAGGGGTCAAGGTCGTATTCTCTCTAGAGGAGCCGATGAAACCCCGCCAGGATGTTACGGAGAAGATCGTACCCGAGAATGCCCCTGAAATCCGGAAGGCGAAGCAGCCGCCGGCAAGCAATGCATTCGTTCCGCCAGTGGCCGGACTGATTATGGTCAGCGTAACGGTGAGAGAACTGCTCGAAAAAGGCGGCGTCTCGTTGTAACGATCCAGTAAAACTCGGATTGAGAAAACCATAGACAAACGGAAGGCAGGACGAAACGCGCCTTCGATCAAAACATAGAGTGGTTAATAAAACGCAGTGTCCAAAGCAATGGACGCTGCGTTTTTTATGGTCATCGACGAAGCGGTTATAAATGGCAAACCAGCACCATGGATTTCCTGTGACAGTGCTTTGCTAGTATATCCGGTCCAGTTGTGCTACAATAAAACTCCTTTTTGTGTCACGGCCCTTAAAGCCAGACTTTCGATGCGGAAAAATATGTTTCTTAGGAGGTAACTGAAAGTGTCAGAATCTTTTCAAAGTGCCTATCAAGAAGAAGAGTCAAGGCTAAACGAGGTAATCGTTGAAATTGACCGTCAGCTTGAACGTTTGCGCGGCATTCCGGTATACACGGGCCATGATTTTACGGAGCAGGTGCTCGAAGCAGGACGGGAAGAGAAACGGCAGGCCCTCACCAAAAGTTTGCCGGAGCCTTACTTCGGAAGGCTGGATTTTCAAGAGAGCGGAACCGGAGCGAAGAAACCGCTCTACATTGGGAAGATCGGCTTCGATAAGGAAGATGCCGGGGATCATCCGATGGTGATCGATTGGCGAGCTCCGGTCGCGAGTCTTTTTTATTCGTTTACGGGCGGTACCGATCCGGCATCGTTCGAAGCACCCGAAGGAATTATCGAGGGGCTGGTATATTTAAAACGCAACGTTGTGATCCGAAAGCAAATTTTGGAACGGGTATCGGATACGTACAATCGGGAAAGCGGCGGACCTGCCGTATCCGATGAGTTTCTGGTCTACCGTCTCGGAGAGAACAAGGATAACCGGCTGCGCGATATCGTATCTACGATCCAAGCCGAGCAGGACAAAATCATCCGGGCTGCCAAAAATACCGCACTCATCATCCAAGGGGTGGCGGGAAGTGGAAAAACGACGGTGGCGCTGCATCGGCTGGCTTATTTGCTCTATCAGTACAAGGAGCAGGTCACCGCGGAGAAAATGATCATATTCGCACCCAACCTGATGTTTCTGGATTACATATCCGACGTGCTGCCTGAGCTTGGAGTTGGCGATATACAGCAGCGTACCTTTGGCGATTGGGCAGCAGAGCTGCTCGATATTCAGCTCGCTTCGGATGATCATGCACAAACGCTTCATCAATGGTTCGAGACAGAGCCGGGTCAGGGAACCCCGGATATTGACGATAATGTCAGCGGGCGCTATAAAGGCTCATTGAGACTGATGGAGATCATTAGGCGCTGCGTGGAGGCTATCGAAACCGAGGCTCTACCGGACGGAGACTTCTCTCCATGGGACGGGGCCGTACTGGAACAGGAGACGATCGCGGAATGGTTCTACCAGGAGTATAAACCGTATCCACTGGCCAAACGGAAGGAACGGCTGCTTGCCAGATTGCACCGCTGGGTCGAGATGGAACTGAAGAAATCGCCATCAGCGGCCGTGATGAAAGAACGGAAGAAAAAAGCGGCTCAACGAGAAAAGGCTTATGCGAACCGATGGCCGAAATTTGAGCCGGTCTCATTATATAAACAATTGTTTGGTGCGGCAAAGGCGACCGGAACGATGTTTGAAGAGCTAACCGCTCTGATTCCGTCCGAGGTGCTCGCGGCAACGCGTAAAGATCTGAAGAAAAACGTGGTCCGCGAAGAGGATTTGCCTGCCCTGCTGTATTTCCACTGTTTGCTGAATGAAATTACCGGTGAGCAGCGCTTTGACCACATCGTCATTGATGAGGCTCAGGATTTCTCGCCATTTCAGGTAGCTGTGCTGGACCTGTTCGTAAGAGGACATTCTTTCACCATATTAGGTGATTTGTCGCAGGGCATTCATGCCTATCGGGGCGTTCATGCGTGGGAGGAAATGAGCTCCTTGTTTAAGGAAGAGGAAACAGCTTATTTTGCGTTGACACGCAGCTACCGCTCGACGATGGAGATCATCGAATTTGCGAACGGCATTTTGGAGAAGGGTGTCAGCAGCGATCTGCTCGCCGTACCCGTATTCCGAAGCGGCGATGCCGTTCGCCTCATTCCTTATAATTCGGAGAAATCCAGAACGAGAGATTTGGAACGGGCGATGGAGGCACTCATCGCTAAGGAATATCGGACGGTAGCCATTCTCACCCGAACCTTGCGGGAAGCGCAAGAGCTGCATGAACAATTAATTGCTGCATGGCCGATGCTGAATCTGATCGATGGCAGCAAAGGGACGTATCAGGGTGGTTACTCCGTGCTTCCTGTTTATTTGTCTAAAGGGCTTGAGTTCGATGCGGTTGTGGTGGCGGATGCAGATCGGAGTCATTACGCGGAAAAAGCTTGGGATGCCAAGCTGATGTACGTCGGCTGCACCCGGGCACTGCATGAGCTGTGGCTGCTGCATGGTGAAGCGCGCCCTTCTTATGTGACGGCAGACGCTTCAGATATTACAGCCATCGGCTGGCCCGCGGAGTAAGATAGGATTGTGTTACTAAGCGCGAAGAGGAAAGAACGGAAAATGTCCCGTGGGATGGTACATGTCTGCATGTGCTTGTCTCTGCGGGGCTTTTTGCTGTGCCCGTGCTTAACCAAGCATTTGGTAGGAAGAACCAAGGTTATCGATATACCGGATCAAAGTCCAAACGGCGAGAATGGAGAGTGCAGCTGCCAAGATGATGTAGAGGGTCATTTTTCGCATAGGTTTTCGTTTCAATTCAAACCTCCCTTCGAGCTCTCATGGTCTAACGAGATTTCGTCTTCCTCACTGCGGATGCCCTGTTTATACTCATAGAGAATAATGGAGGAACGGATGAAGGCATACAGGCCGATAAGGAACTGCAAAATAAGGATGGTATGCAGCAGGTTTATCGCCAGCCTCTCATCGTCGAGGTATTCCGGCCCAAATATTTCTTTTAATCGATTGTTATGATTAACATGGGTATAGAGTCCAAGTAAACTGATCCCCATATTCATAGCCCCTCTAGATAAATTGCGTTTGGACTTCTTGCGAGTCGTCATAGCCACTCTCCTTAGATAAGGCTTCTCTATAATTTCCTATAATTAAGTAACGCTCCGGAAAGATAAAAGTTGGTTATCATGTTAAACGAGCAGCGAATATCGATGAATATCCGAACCACTAGCGTGGCTGTTCAAAGGCAAAGGCTTGCTACAGGCATGACAAAATTGAATATGGTATGATAGAGTGTGACGGATTTGATTGAAACCGGCTTATCTTTGCATTGATATCAGACAAGGAAGTGTAGTTATGGATTTATTCAGTATCGGGCGTGAAGGGGACCGGGATTCCAGGCTGCTGGCCGATCGGATGCGCCCTTCGTCGCTGGATGAATATATAGGACAAGAACAGATTATCGGACCGGGCAAACTGCTCAGACGTGCCATAGAAGCAGACCAGGTCTCTTCCATTTTATTGTACGGCCCGCCGGGGTGCGGCAAAACAACGCTGGCGCATATTATCTCCCAGCAAACGAAGGGGTACTTCGTTCGGCTAAATGCGGTGGAAGCCTCGGTTAAGGACGTCAGGGAAGTCATTGAGCAAGCCCAGAGCAACCGCAGCCTGTACAGCACCAAAACGATCCTGTTTCTGGATGAGGTTCATCGCTTTAACAGTTCAAGACAGGACGCGCTGCTGCCTGCCGTGGAGAACGGCACGATTATATTTATCGGCGCGACGACAGAGAATCCCTTTCATTACGTAAATGGGGCCTTGATGAGCCGTTCAACCTTGTTCCAGCTTGAGCCGCTGACTAAGAATCATTCCATGATCGCTATGCAGCGCGCGTTATCCGATCCAGATAAAGGACTTGGATTCATGGATCTCCAGGCAGACGAGGAAGCATTGGAGCATATTGCAACCATGGCGAACGGCGATATCCGCCGTGCTCTGAACGCCCTCGAATTAGCAGCTATGACCACGCCCCCGGATGAAAGCGGCAGGGTTCATATTACGCTCGAAGTGGCCGAGGAATCGATACGCAAGCCGCTCGTCAAGGCGGACGAGTCCACGCAGTATGACGTGCTGTCTGCCTTCCATAAAAGCATTCGAGGTTCCAGTGATGCGGCCTTGTACTGGTTCCTGTATGCGGTCGAAAAGCTAGGGATGGACCCGATGGTGTTCATCCGCCGCTTGATTGCTGCCAGCAGCGAGGATATCGGGCTGGCTAATCCGCAAGCGATGGTGCAGGCGGTGAGCGCACTGGATGCCTACCGGAATAACGGCTGGCCGGAAGCCAAGCTGAACATTGCCCAGGCGATTCTGTTTGCGGTGGAGAGCCCCAAATCGGATGGCGTTGTGACCGCCATATCCCGGGCGATGTCCGCCATGGATGAAGTGAAATCGGCAGAGGTTCCGCTTCATCTCCGTGATGCGCATTACTCGGGGGCGGTGAAGCTGGGACATGTCGGCTACAAGTACCCGCACGATTATCCAGGCCATTACGTGAAGCAGGAATATTTGCCGAAGGAGCTCTCCCGCCGGGTGTTCTATCAGGCGACGGAGCAGGGGAACGAAGCCAAGATCGCACACAATCAGCGATTACGACGCGAAGAATAGGGTCGTACAGCGATAACTGATTTACGGCCGCTAGTTTAGTTAAATGGAGGAAACGAATGATGAAAACAGGGAAACAACGGTTTGTCATCCTGCTGCTGTCCGCTGGTCTTATGCTGAGCGGTTGTTCGGGGAAAAACGCCCAGGAACAGGTCGAAAGTGGACAGGCAACCGAGGCAGCGCATGAGCACGGACATCAGACGCAGCTGGCCAACGGGGATATTCAGGAGGCGACGGCTTCGATTGATGAGCTGCCTACCTTCTTGAAGAGCCAGACCAGCGAGCTGCAAACGATCTATGCCTTGTCCGCGCAGGTCAGTGATGTCCTGAAATACATCCCTTGTTATTGCGGCTGCGGGGACAGTGCCGGTCATGAGAGCAACCTGAATTGTTTTATTGATGAGATCCAGGAGGACGGCACCGTCGTGTGGGACGATCATGGCACTCGCTGCGGGGTGTGTTTGGACATTGCCGTGGAATCTGCCAAAATGAGCAGCGAGGGCAAGAGCCTGACGGATATTCGGACCGCAATCGATGAGAAATACAGCACAGGCTATGCGAAGCCGACACCAACTCCAATGCCGCCCGCCGAAAGTTAATTCTACTGTAGATAAGCAAGAAGGTACCCGATGTGATCGATGGATCACTCGAGTGCCTTTTTTCTGTTGGGTATAAGGCCCTGAAGGCTGTTTTTAGGAATCGCCTGATCCGTTTCTCAGACTGACCGCCGTGATCTATCTCACAGCATTAAACTATATATGGATGTAAATTTATAAAACGAAACTATATATAGTGTGTTGATGATCTAAGGAGAAGGAGTTGATCGATTTCATGAAAGTCATGAAGAGAGACGGGTGCCTGGTGAATTTTGAGATAAACCGGATTGTGAATGCAGTGGATAAAGCGTTTATAGCCGTTGAGGGTGTGTCCCGCATGGAGGCTTCCCTGCAGATTGGCGATGCGGTTGTTCGTGCCACCGCGGAGATGGAGCAGGTGAGTGTGGAGGAAATTCAGGATATTGTTGTCGAGCATTTGCAAAATACAGGTTATGCAGAGGCTGCGGCAGCTTATCAACATTACAGGGAAACCCGTGACCTGGAGCGGATGCGGCGGGGAGAGCTTTACAAGATCAGCACGGATGTGATTGGGGTAACGAATCTGGATCTGCTGCGGGAGAATGCGAATCTGAACGGGGAATCCTTCAGCGGAAAAATGAGTCGGATCGGCTCCGAGTACGCCAAATGGATGGCAAGCAAATTCATCCTCCCTGGAGATCTCATGAGAGCGGTGAGGGATGGTTATGTGTATGTGCACGACCTGGACCAGTATGCACTCGGAACAACGAACTGCATTTTCATTCCGTTTGACCGACTATTGGCCAAGGGATTCAATACCGGTAACGGATCGGTCAGGCCGCCGCAGAGCATCATGACCGCGATGGCGCTGGTGGCCATCATTTTTCAATCCCAGCAGAACAGTCAATTTGGCGGCGTGTCCGGAAATAAAATCGATTGGGATCTGGCCCCGTATGTCGGCAAATCGTTTCGTCGGCATTTTCGCAAAGGGCTGGCCTACTTCGGAGAGGTGGAGGACAATAGACCCGGTGCACGAGTTCTTCTGGATAACGAATTATACATAGACAATGAGCAGTTGAAAGAAATTTATCCGCGAATATATCACTATGCATATAACGAAACGGTGAATGAAGTAAAGCAGGCCGCGGAATCCCTGATCCACAATCTAAACACGATGAGCAGCCGGGCCGGTGGGCAGATCCCCTTTACATCGCTGAACTATGGCATGTGCATGTCAACCGAAGGGAGGCTGGTGTCCCACGCTCTGCTGGATGCCACGATGAGAGGGCTCGGCGGGGGAGAGACGCCGATATTTCCGCAGCATATTTTCCAGTGCAAGCAGGGGATTAACCAGGCGGAAGGGGAGCCCAACTACGATCTGTTCCTGAAAGCTGTTGAGTGCTCCAGCCGCAGGCTCTACCCGAATTTTGTCAACGTGGATGCATCGTTTAATCTGGTTTACTATAACCCGGACGAACCAGACACGATTATTGCCACCATGGGCTGCAGGACCCGGACGATTTCAGACCGGTTCGGGCGAAACCGTCTAAGCGGCAAAGGCAATTTATCCTTTAATACGATCAATCTGGTTCGTCTCGGCATTGAGCATGGCATTATCGAAGGCAAACGGGATATGCCGGACCTGAACCTTTTCTACGAGCAGCTGGATCAGTATTTGACGATTGCGGTAGAGGGTTTGATTCATCGTTACGAGCTGCAGGCCGACCAACCGGCCAAAGCGTCCGATTTTATGATGCGAGAAGGCGTGTGGGAAGGCGGCGAGGCACTGGGACCGGAGGATAAGGTTCGCGAGCTCATCAAGCACGGAACCCTTGCGCTTGGATTTATCGGGTTGGCAGAATGCTTGAAGGCGTTAACCGGGCTGCATCACGGAGAAGATGAGACCAGCCGCGGTCTGGGAATCGAGATCATCCGGCATATGCGTCAGTTTTGCGATGCAGCCAGTGAAAGATATAACCTGAACATTACGTTATTTGCCACGCCGGCAGAAGGGTTATCGGGGAAATTCACGAAGCTGGATCGGCAAACCTTTGGTGTAATCGAGGGTGTCACAGATCGCGAGTATTATACGAACTCGTTTCATATTCCGGTGTATTATCCGATGGCCGCGTACCGCAAAATCCGTTCCGAGGCTCCTTTCCATGAGCTGTGTAATGCAGGAGCGATTTCGTATGTGGAGCTGGACGGCAATGCCCGGCAGAATACGGCTGCTTTTCGGGACATCGTACAGTTTGCCCTGCAGCAGAACATTGGATATTTCTCCGTAAACCATCCTGTCGATCGTTGCCCGGCATGCAATTACGAAGGAATCATCGGAAGCTCTTGCCCTGGATGCGGAGCCTCTGAGGCGGATGGAAACTTTCAGCGGCTGCGCAGGGTGACGGGATACTTAACGGGCAATTATACGGAGCGCTTCAATTCAGCTAAGCAGGCTGAGGTCAGGGATCGGGTGAAGCATCTGTGAATGTGTGCGGATATATCCCCGAGAGCATTAATGAAGGCCCAGGAGTTCGGGCAGTTCTATTCGTGAGCGGCTGCCGTCATGCCTGCGCCGGATGTTTTAATACGGATTCCTGGGACTTTGAAGCGGGGGAGCCGTTTACAGAAGAACTGTCCGCGTCCATACTGCAGGATATCAGCGACAACCCTTTGCTGGATGGTGTGACCTTATGCGGTGGGGACCCGTTCTTCTCGCCGGAGGAGTCCGCGGCGTTTGTACGCAAGCTCAGGACCCTTTGTCCCGGGAAAAGTGTTTGGGCCTACACGGGTTTCACCTTTGAAGCGCTGATGAGGCAGCCAAAGCTGCGCGAATTGGCGAGTCAATGCGATGTTATCGTGGATGGCAAATTTCAGGTGGGGCTAAGGGATGTCTCGCTACCCTTTCGAGGCAGCTCGAATCAGCGCTTAGTTGACGTAGCCGCCAGCCTAGAACGGGGAGTAACGGTAGAATATGTTCTTCGCTAGCACGTAAAAAAAAGAGCACACACTTTACGGAAACTTCCGTGTTCAGTGTGTGCTCTTCGCATTAAGGCCGCGGATTAATAAGGTACTTTATCCGCTGTTTCGATCGTTCCCCCGCCAAGGCATTCGTCCCCTTGGTAGAAGACGACGGCTTGTCCTGGCGTGATTGCTTTTTGCGGCTTGGCAAAGGCGACATGAACGGTTCCATCTTCGCGCGGAGTTATCGTTACCTCTTGATCCGGCTGACGGTAGCGGAATTTCGCGGTGCAGGTAAAGGCGTCTTTGGGCATAGCGTCTTGTCCTGCAATCCAGTTAATTCCGGAGGCAACGAGTCCGGTTGAATACAAACTCGGATGATCGCCTTGAACAACGTACAGAATATTGTTAGTTAAATCCTTGTCGGCAACAAACCAAGGCTCTCCGGAGCCTGAGCCGCCAATGCCAAGACCTTGGCGTTGTCCCAGCGTGTAGTACATCAAGCCATCATGGCGGCCTTTCACTTCACCGGTGACAATGTCCACCATATCACCGGATTGGGCGGGGAGGTACTGTCCAAGAAATTCTTTGAAATTCCGTTCGCCGATGAAGCAAACGCCGGTGCTGTCTTTTTTCTTGGCGGTATACAGTCCGGCTTCCTCAGCGAGTCGGCGAACTTCCGGTTTCGGCAGATGCCCGATCGGGAACATTGCTTTGGAGAGCTGCTCTTGGCTCAGCGCATTAAGGAAGTAGGTTTGATCCTTGTTGCTGTCGACGCCGCGCAGCAGCCGGTACTGTCCGTCCTCCTCGATGACGCGGGCGTAATGGCCGGTAGCCACATAGTCGGCTCCCAGATCCATGGCCTTATTCAGAAATTCACCGAATTTGATTTCACGGTTGCACATGACATCGGGGTTCGGCGTTCTCCCGGCTTTATATTCATCGAGGAAATAGGAAAATACTTTATCAAAGTATTCCTTCTCGAAATTGACGGTATAGTAGGGAATCTCGAGCTGCTCGCACACGCGGCGCACGTCTTCAGCGTCCGCTTCAGCTGTGCAGTAGCCAAGCTCATCGGTGTCATCCCAGTTTTTCATAAAGATGCCGATCACTTCATAGCCCTGCTGCTTGAGCAGGAGTGCTGTTACGGAGGAGTCGACTCCTCCCGACATGCCGACAACGATACGAGTGTTATGGTTTTCTTTTGACATCGTTATCACCATTTTCATATTGAATTGTGCCCATGGAGGTATTTTAACATATTGGAACAAGGTTCACACGTTTCATTTTGTCCACTCAGCGTGAACATTTTTCCGGTTTCGGGCTGGAATATTACCCATTGAGGTCCAGGATATGTTACCATAAGCTGAGGGTAATGATCGGAATACGGAGAAAAATACAGGATAAGCTGATCCACGCTTAGATTACGCCGTATTTGTCGCTAAACCCGCCACCTACAATTCATGTACAGGATGGACATAATATACAAATTACCGAAAGAGGTGTCACCTTGAAGATATCAACAAAAGGAAGATACGGATTAACGATTATGATGGAGCTGGCGGCCAGGTTTGGTGAAGGGCCGACTTCGCTGAAGAGCATTGCCGAGAAGAATCAGCTGTCGGAACATTATCTTGAGCAGCTGATCGCACCGCTGCGAAATGCTGGACTGGTCAAAAGCATCCGTGGTGCTTACGGAGGATATATCCTTTCCCGTGATCCGGCCTCTATAACGGCAGGAGATGTAATCCGCGTGCTGGAAGGACCGATATCCCCTGTGGACTTCACGGAAGAGGACGATCCGGCGAAGCGGGATCTATGGCTTCGTATCCGCGACAGCATTGCTGAAGTGCTCGATTCCACTACGCTGGACTATCTGATCAACTATCATGAACAGTCTGCTGCAGACAACTATATGTTCTATATATAAGGGTGAGACGGATATGAAATCAGTATATTTGGATCATGCCGCATCAACCCCGGTCCATCCGGAGGTTGCTGAGCGGATGATGAATGTGATGACAAGCCAATACGGCAATGCTTCAAGCGTTCATGCTTTTGGACGGGAAGCGAAGAAGATCGTCAACGGGGCGCGTGATCGAATTGCGTCCCTTTTGGGATGCCAATCGGACGAGCTGGTTTTCACCGCAGGCGGCACCGAAAGCGATAATTTGGCTATACTGGGATTGCTGGAGTCGCTTGGTGTGAAGGGCAAGCATGTGATTACGTCAGCAGTTGAACACCATGCGGTGCTTCATACATGCCATGAGCTGGAACGACGGGGCTGTGAAATTACCTATGTCCCCGTCGATTCTACTGGGCGTGTCTCTGTGGAGGACATTGCGGGGGCGATTCAGGACAACACGGTGCTGGTCACCATCATGTATGGCAACAATGAAGTAGGCACCGTTCAGCCGATCATCGAAATCGGCGAGCTCTGCCGCAGCCGGGGCATCGTGTTTCATACCGATGCTGTTCAGGCATTGGGATCGGAGGCGATCAACTGCCGCGAGCTGCCGGTGGATATGTGGAGTTTTTCCGCCCACAAAATCAACGGACCCCAAGGCGTCGGAGCATTGGTTGTCCGCAGAGGACTCAGCGTATCTCCACGTCTGTTTGGAGGGCTGCAGGAGAAGAAACGCCGTGCCGGAACAGAGAATATGGCCGGCATCGCCGGTTTTGCGGCAGCAGTGGAATGGACCGTTAAGAATATGGAGACGCGTATCCGGCATTATCGCAAGCTGAGATCGACGCTGCTTGAAGGGCTTCATCAGGAGATTGGCGAGGATGCTTTTGTGATCAACGGAAATTCGGAACATTATCTACCTCACATCCTAAATATCAGCTTTCCCGGTGCCAATACGGAGACGATGCTGATGAACCTCGATATGGAAGGAATTGCGGCGGCAAGCGGTTCGGCTTGTACGTCGGGATCTCTGGAAATATCCCATGTACTCCAAGCAATGAAACTTTCCGATCCTGTTTTGCGCTCCGCGATTCGTTTTAGTTTCGGTTTGGGTAATACTACTCAAGAAATGGAGCACACTGCCCAAAAAATTGGAACCATCCTTAATCGGTTACGTAAATAGATGTTAAGGGATTTCTCCTTCTAGAGAATAGGGGGTATGCGTTCGTCCATTTCATCCTTGGAAATTGCCCGTTTTGGCTCACGAAATGTTGACCGGCGGCTGATTTCAAACCATGAAGGATGAGGAGGTGTCCACTGCAGTATGAAACTTCAAGAAATGATTGGACTGGCTGTATTCGACGTGGAGAACGGTAAGGAAATCGGCAAAATCCACGATTTTATACTAGATGAGAACTGGTTGATTACCGGGTTGGAGCTGGAAGGCAAGGCTTTGTTTTCCTCGCATGTGAAAAGCGTCTCATGGGAAGATATCGTAGCATACGGGGAAGATGCCGTCATGATCCGGAGCCAAGAGGCTGTCCGCAAGGTGGGCGCCAATGATATACCGCTTACGTTCCTTTTGGGCAAGCGCAAACTGAAAGAGATGCAGGTCTTGACAGAGGATGGTATCCTGCTCGGACGTATATCGGATGTTTATTTTGAGCAGGAACAGGGCAATACAATACTAGGGTTGGAAATATCCGATGGATTTGTCTCGGATTTGATCGAAGGTCGCAAATGGCTGCCTTGCACAGCGGAAATGACTATCGGCGAAAGTGCCGTTATGGTACCCCCGATGAGCGAACAGCGTCTGGAAAAAGCCATTAATTCTGTGAACGGATAGGGTGAGGTAGGATGAAATGTCCAAACTGTAGTTCCAAAGATATCGGGAAAATCGGCTCCCACCAGTTTTATTGCTGGGGTTGCTTTATCGAATTGACAGTCAACGGAGAGAAAATGTCCGTATACCAGGTAGAAGAGGATGGTACGCTCAGCTCGCTGGATGATTTGTTCTTCGGTGATGAAATGCAGCCGGATTTCCCTCCTATGCACGCGTCTTCCTAAGAACGCGTACATATAGTTAGATAACGACTCCTTGCTGAAGGTCTATATGGCTGAGCAGCAGGGAGTCTTTTTCATGTTGGCCTGCGGAATGTTAGTTTATTTCTGGAAGCTTGTACATATACTACAGGGTAGCTTTCGAAAAAGGAGGGTGCCTGTGTGGAACAGCTGACCGAGAACAAATGGTTTCGATTGTTGGTATGGTTAATGCTTGGACTCATCTCTCTTTACTTTGTCTGGCTGCTGCGTCCGCTGTTTCTGGATGTCTATCGATTTCTCAAGGCTGTCCTGGCGCCATTTCTGGTTGCCATGATCATATCTTATGTGCTCAATCCGGTAGTATGCATGCTCTCCGACCGTAAAGTTCCGCGTAGCATGGCGGTGCTGCTCATCTACGCTGTCTTTCTGACGTCACTTACCGTCATTCTGATCAATATGATTCCGATGCTGATCCGGCAGCTGGAGGAGCTCAACGAGCATTTGCCTGAATTATCGATGAACGCCCAGAGCCTGATGACCAATCTGGACAGCAGGCTGCTGCCCCCGGGAGTAAGGACAGGCGTCAACAGCTGGTTCTTGCAGATGGAATCGAGGCTGGCCGGGGGGATTTCGGATTTCATGGACAATATCGGCAACACCATCAACATCCTGTTTAATGTGTTAATTGTTCCGTTCCTGATCTTCTACATATTAAAAGATTTTGAGGTGTTCCAGCGAACCGCCGTATCCTATCTGCCGCGGAGCCGCCGCAAGTCGATTGTCACGCTGCTGAAAGAGATCGATATGGCCCTCGGGAATTACGTCCGCGGGCAATTCCTGGTATGCTTAATTATCGGCGTACTGGCTTATGTGGGGTACATGATCGTGGGTATGCCGTACGCGCTGCTGCTGGCAAGCATCGTGGCGGTGTTTAACATCATTCCCTATTTGGGCCCCTTTCTCGGCGCGGCTCCAGCGCTTGTGATGGCATCTACGATTTCCTGGAAAATGGTGCTGCTGGTGGCGGTGGTTAATATGGTCTGCCAAACGCTGGAGAGCAATGTCATCTCGCCGCAAGTGGTGGGCAAGAAGCTGCATATGCATCCGCTCCTGATCATATTTGCACTCCTTGTCGGTGGACAGGTGGCAGGAACCGTGGGCTTAATTTTGGCTGTTCCTGTCTTTGCCGTCATCAAAGTGCTGCTGCAGCATTTTTTCGCCTATTATGTCAGAAGGAAATCCGGCTGAAGGCTCCAGTCTCAGCTGCAATGCTCATGCATTGACAGATAGTTTCACCCTAGATATACTTGAAATAATAAACCTATAACCGTACAAATCGATGAGAAAATCCAGTAGGCTTTGTGTACCTTGCCCAGAGAACAGGTTCCTGCCCGGACAATTTCCGGCTGGCTGCGAGAACCTGGAAGCGAACCTAAGCCGAATGCTAATTTTTGAGTGTGATTCAAATTCACCGGGTGGCTCCCGTTATCCAGCTGTTACGAGGCGATCGTTACATATGTTATTCCAGGAGGATCCTGCTGGAGGATGTATGGACGATAACCAGGGTGGTACCGCGAGAACATCGTCCCTGAATTCAATTCAGGGGCGTTTTTTGTGTTCGAATACAAGTGGTTCGGACCTATATTACGACTGGAGGAAGTGTAGAGATGAAAGCTAGTGAAATCCGTTCCAAATGGCTAGAGTTTTTTGCAGAGAAAGGCCACAATATTGAGCCAAGTGCATCGCTTGTTCCGCACAATGACCCGTCCCTGCTTTGGATTAATGCAGGCATGGCTCCGCTTAAGCCTTATTTTGACGGGCGTGTGAAGCCGGAAAATCCGAGAATTGCGAACTCGCAGAAATGTATTCGGACCAATGATATTGAGAATGTCGGCAAAACCCGTCGTCACCATACGTTCTTCGAAATGTTGGGCAACTTCTCCATCGGGGACTACTTTAAAGAAGAAGTTATCACCTGGGCCTGGGAGTTCCTGACGGACAAGAAATGGATTGGCTTCGATCCGGAGAAGCTGTCCGTTACCGTGTATCCGGAAGACGAGGAAGCCTACAAACTGTGGAACGAAAAAATCGGTCTCCCGAAGGAACGCATCATTAAGCTGCAGGAAAACTTTTGGGATATCGGCGAAGGACCTTGCGGACCTTGTACCGAGATTTTCTATGATCGCGGTGAAGGATACGACACGGATGCTCCGGAATCCGAAATGTTCCCAGGCGGTGAGAATGAACGCTGGCTCGAGGTATGGAACCTCGTATTCTCCCAGTTCAACCACAACAAGGACGGCAGCTATACACCGCTTCCGAACAAGAACATTGATACGGGTGCGGGACTCGAGCGCTTTGCTTCCATTCTGCAAGATGTGGCGTCCAACTTCGATACCGACCTGTTCCAGCCGATTATCCAGAAGACGGCAGAGCTTGCCGGCGTTAAATACAATGAAAAGACGGAATACGATATCGCGCTGAAAGTCATTGCCGACCATATCCGGACAGTTGCTTTCGCAGTAGGCGATGGCGTGCTGCCGTCCAACGAAGGCCGCGGCTATGTCATCCGTCGTTTGCTCCGCCGTGCGGTTCGTTACGGAAAGGTGCTCGGGCTGGACAAACCATTCATGTATACTTTGACCGGAACCGTAGGCGATATTATGGGAGTATACTACCCAGAGGTCGTTGAGAAGCGTGCCTTTATCGAGAAGGTCATTGCAACGGAAGAAGAACAGTTCCACAAAACGCTCTCTGACGGCTTGAACATCTTGGCAGACGTGAGCGCAGAAGCGAAGGAGCAGGGCAAATCGGTAATCAGCGGCAGCGACGCGTTCAAATTGTACGATACGTATGGCTTCCCGTTTGATTTAACGGAGGATTATGCGTCCGAGCACGGATTGACCGTGGACCGTGAAGGCTTTGATGCCGCGATGAAGGAACAGCGTGACCGTGCGCGTGCGGCCCGTCATGAAACGGAAAGCATGAAGGTCCAAGGCGGCGTTCTTTCCGATTATACGGTTAAAAGTGAATTTGTTGGATATAATGACACCGTCAGCGAGGCTAAAGTGCTCGCCATTGTTTCCGGTGACAGCTTTGCAGACAGCGTCAGTGAAGGCGAGACCTGCCAGGTCATTCTGGACATTACCCCGTTCTATGCCGAAAGCGGTGGCCAGGTCAGCGATCAGGGCATTTTGGAAGGCGGATCTGTACGTGCCCGAGTGGAAGGTCTCTTCAAGGCTCCGCATGGACAGCACGTGCATTTCGTAACCGTGGAGCTCGGCGAGCTTAAGGTGGGCGATACGGTCAAGGCGCAGGTGGATTCCGCTATGCGCAATGATATCGTTAAGAACCATACAGCCACCCACCTTTTGCATAAAGCATTGAAGGAAGTTCTGGGCGATCATGTCAATCAGGCAGGTTCGCTTGTTGAACCGCAGCGTCTGCGCTTCGACTTCTCCCATTTCGGCAGCATTACGCAGGAGGAGCTGGCCGATATTGAGCGCCGCGTGAATGAACAGGTGTGGATGAGCATTCCGGTCGTTATCGAGCGCAAGGCCATTGATGAAGCGAAGGCGATGGGTGCCATGGCATTGTTCGGAGAGAAATATGGAGATATCGTCCGTGTCGTCCAGGTCGGAGATTACAGCATCGAGCTGTGCGGCGGATGCCATGTAGGCAACACCTCCCAGATCGGAATCTTCAAGCTGCTTGGCGAGAGCGGCATCGGCTCCGGCGTTCGCCGCATTGAAGCCGTAACGGGCCGCTACGCTTATGAGCATCTGGAGGGGCAAATGGACCTGCTTAAGCAAGCCGCCGGCTTGTTGAAGAGTAATCTTGCGGACGTGCCGAAACGGATCGAGGGCCTGAACCAACAGGTGAAGGATCTTGCCCGGGAGAACGAGTCCCTGCAAGGCAAGCTCGGAGCCATTGAGGCCAGCCAGTTGACCGATAAAGTGAAGCAGGTAGGGAACACGTCGCTGCTTGCAGCTGAAGTACAGGCTGGCAGTATGGATGGACTCCGTGGCATTGCAGACGAATTGAAGGGCAAGCTGCCGGAGACGATCCTCGTACTCGGCTCCAAAGCGGGCGACAAGGTGAATTTCGTCGTAGCCGTTCCGCAGGACCTGGTGAAGCAAGGCTATCATGCCGGCAAGCTCGTTAAAGAAGTGGCTTCGATCTGCGGTGGAGGCGGCGGGGGCCGTCCGGATATGGCACAAGCGGGGGGCAAGGATGCTTCCAAACTCGCCCAGGCGCTGCAGCACGCTGAGGATCTCATAGCCCGGGGCGTGTAACAGATTTGTCCAGATTGTGTACAGCAAGCAATAGTAAGCAGGATCCAGCATTTTGCTGTACACAATCCCGAATTTTTTGGAACACTTTCTAAATATTTCGCTTTCGATTTCCGTAGAGACTTAGGATTATGTTATGATATAACTAGATCAAGCTGGTAAATATTTATTCGACGAAGCATGGTAAACATGTTCTTTGAAGAAGCGAGGTGTGTCACACATGGACTCCATGGATAAGACAGTCAAGTTCAATGTAAAAGGTGATGAAAAGGAGGCTTCCGCCCAGGACATTCTACTTTCGGTATACGATTCGCTGGTAGAGAAGGAGTACAATCCGATTAACCAAATCGTAGGGTATCTTTTGTCCGGGGATCCAGCTTATATACCTCGGCACAATAATGCCAGAAGTTTGATCCGGAAAAAAGAGCGAGATGAATTGATTGAAGAACTGGTCCGGTTCTATTTAGCCAGTCACCGTTAGGAGCACACAGGGATGAAGAAGATCATGGGATTAGATTACGGGGACCGCAGAATCGGTGTTGCCATAAGCGACGTGTTCGGATGGACGGCCCAAGGGGTTGAAGTTATCGAGCGCCGCCGTGATGAAGGCGAACTGGACAGAATTGCCACACTCGTCAAAGACAACGAGGTCGGTGAGATTGTGGTCGGCTTGCCTAAAAATATGAACGGCACGATTGGTCCGCGGGGCGAAATCTGCATGGAATTCGCAAGTACATTGCGAGAGTCCCTATCCTTACCCGTTCACCTTTGGGATGAACGGCTATCAACAGTATCCGCTGAAAGGACATTGCTTGAAGCCGATGTCAGCCGAAAGAAGCGAAAACAGGTTGTAGATAAAATGGCGGCAAGCTTGATTTTGCAAAACTACTTGGATTCTAAAAGGTAAAGGTGAGGGTGATTACAATGGCTAATGAGCATATTGGTATGGAAGAAGAACCGGAAATTATTTATATTCCCGACGATGAAGGCAACGAGGAAGAATTCGAAGTCATCATGAAATTCGAAGTGGATGGCTCGGATGCTAAATATATGATGGTCGTACCAAGGGAGTCTGCCGACGAAGAGACAGACGAGGTCTACGCCTTCCGTTATGAGGAAGACGGAGAAGACTTGAAATTGTTTATGATTGAAGATGATGAAGAATGGGCCATTGTTGAAGAAACCTTCAATACGCTCGTGGAAGAGCTGGACGGGAGAGACGAATGATGTCTGATTTTTCGGTTGAGAATATCGTATGGACCCAAGTACTTAAGGAAGCATTCGGTGAGAGTGTAGAGCTTGAGGACGAAAAAGGCCATATCGAGGTTTATGATATTGCCGCCGAATTTGAAGTGGATGGTCAAGGGTATGCTATTCTGGTTCAGCCGGATCGAACCGATGAGGAGTACGAGGTGCTCCGTATCGTCAAGGGCGAGGATGGCGGATTGCAGCTGGCAACCATTGATGACGACGAGGAATGGGAGGATGTGTCGGAGCTCTATGATGAGCTGACCTTTCCCGAAGGCGACGAGGATTAAGTTCCCTCCTACAGGAGTACATGCTTAATTTTCAAATGAAAGTTCAGGAAGGGGCGGAGCTGTCCGCCCCTTTTGGTGTGAAGGGATGAGTAGATTGAAGAAACTGGCAATAGCAGTATTGGTCCTGATCCTAGTTGCGGGCGGGGCCGTATTCTACGTATGGAATGGTTTACAGCCCGTTCACAGCTCGGAAACTCCTGTCGAATTCACCGTGGAGTCCGGCATGAGCACGTCCTCTATCGCCGATTTGCTTGAGGAAAAGGGATTGATCAAGAATGCCCTTATACTTAAAGGTTATTTAAAGCTTAGCGGGGAAGGAAGCCGTCTGATGGCAGGAACCTATGAGGCAACCCCAGGCACTCCGTTCAAGGAACTGTTGTTGAAGATGAACAAAGGCGAAGTGAAGCCCGAGGAGATGGTTCGTTTTACGATCCCTGAGGGATATACGATCCTTCAGATGGCGGAGACCATCGTTCACGAGAGCGGAATCGATGAGCAGGAATTTCTGAAGGTTGTGGATCAGACTACCGGTTGGGATGTTCCGATTGCGGGAGAAATTCCCCAAGAGGCAGACCTCAGGCATCACCTCGAGGGATACTTGTTCCCTGCGACCTATGAGTTGCCGAAGAAGGATATCACGGCAAAAGGCATTGTAGAAACCATGCTGAAAGAAACGGAGAAACGTTTGGCCGAAATTCCGGGTTGGGAGAATCAGTTAAAGGCTCGCGGCGTGACATTCCATGAACTCATGACCATCGCTTCACTGGTTGAGCGGGAAGTGGTTGCAGATCAGGAGCGTGCCCTGGTGGCCGGTGTTATTTATAATCGTTTGGAAGAGGATATGAGGCTGGAAATCGATGCAACCGTTCAATATCTATTAGATAAACCGAAGGAACGATTGCTTTATGCCGATCTGGAGGTTGAGAGCCCGTATAACACTTATCGTCAAAAGGGTTTGCCGCCTGGGCCCATCTCAAGCCCGAGCCTGGAATCCATTCAGGCTGCCCTGAATCCGGAGAAATCCGAGTATTTGTTCTATGTGACAAAGAAAGACGGTACACAAGAGCATTTGTTTGCCAAAACGTATAAAGAGCATTTGAAGAATATCGAGACCAGCAAGAAGATGGCACAACAATAATAATATTACGTGTTTAGCAATTCCCCTGATACGCTGCTGACAAGGAACAGATCCCAGCTTCGTACTCAGAAGAGTCTTGTTGAACACCCTCTAAGTAGGGAGGAATTTTTAAATGAGTATCAAATCTGAATTATTGGCGGCAGCCGGGTCCGTGGTTGATGCCGCTGCTTACCTGGAAGCGGGAGCCGATGCACTGCTCGTCGGCGAAGATCGATTCGGCATGAGATTGCCCGGCAGTCTGACATTGGACGAAATAACTCAAGTCGTTCAGCTTGCTCATGAGCGAGGAAGTAAAGTGTACGTCAGCTTGAACAACCTGATGACGAATGATTTGCTGCCTGAGCTTCCTGCCTATGTTAAGGCGCTCGGAGAGATCGGAGTAGACGCCGTGGAATTTAACGATCCATCGGTGCTCACTACCGTAAAAGAGTTGGCTCCACAGGTAAAACTTCATTGGAATGCAGAAATGACCGCCACCAACTATTCTACGGCCAATTATTGGGGAAGCAAAGGCGCATCCCGGGTTATTCTTGCGCGTGAATTAAATATGGATGAGGTAACGGACATGAAGCCGCAGCTTCAGCTGGAAGCACAGGTTCAGGTTCATGGCATGACAAACATCTATCATTCCAAGCGACGCCTGGTAAACAGCTATATGCAGCAGCAGGGCAGACCCGTGAATGAAGGCAGCCTTGGCAAGGAGCGCGGTTTGTTTCTCATTGAAGCTGAGCGTCAAGAAGAGAAGTATCCGATCTATGAGGATATCAACGGAACCCATATTATGAGTTCGGAGGATATTTGCATTCTGGAGGATCTGCATCTCTTAATGGCAGCAGGCATTGACAGCTTTAAGGTAGAGACGCTGCTGAAGCCGCGTCATTACAATGAGCTGGTGATTCGAACCTATCGGCAAGCGATTGATCTATATGCTGCAGATGCTTCAACTTATGCATTTCAGGAAGAGTGGATGGACGGAATCCGGGCTATTCAGGATCCGGAACGTGAATTGTCGTTTGGATTTTTCTATAAGGAACAAGTTTATTAAGGAGTGGACAGCATGGAAGCAATGGCACAGCCAAAGTATAAGGGCAAACGCTATCGCCTGGACAAGCCGGAATTGCTCGCCCCGGCTGGTAATTTGGAAAAATTGAAATTTGCGGTGCATTATGGCGCCGATGCGGTTTATATTGGGGGTCAGAAATACGGCCTTCGTTCAAATGCGGACAACTTCAGCTTTGAAGAAATGAAAGAAGGCGTAGAGTTCGCCAAGAAATACGGCGCTAAAGTATTTGTAGCAACCAACATATATGCGCATAATGAGGACATTGAGGGAATTGAATCCTACCTGCGAAGTTTGGAGGAAGCCGGCATTGCGGCAATCATCGCTGCAGATCCGGCTATTATTGAGGTGGCCAAACGTGCTGCACCCAAGCTCGAAGTTCATCTGAGCACACAGCAATCCACATTGAATTGGCAGGCCGTGAAGTTCTGGAAGAACGAAGGATTGCCGCGGGTTGTACTGGGACGCGAGGCGAGCCTGGAGGAGATCGCAGCGATTAAAGAACATGTCGACATTGAGATCGAGGCCTTTATCCATGGCGCGATGTGCTCCTCGTTCTCCGGTCGCTGCGTGTTATCCAATCATTTTACGGATCGTGATTCCAATCGGGGCGGATGCTGCCAATCCTGCCGTTGGAAATACGATTTGTTTGTAGATGGAAGAGAAGATCAAGGCCAGTGGGTATCGGAAGAGCAGCAGTTGATAGAACAGCCGGCCCCTGCTCCGTCCCCATTCAAACCGGGCGTTACGCAGATCCCGCTGTTCCAGCCGGAAGACAACCAGTTTACGATGGGGTCGAAGGATCTCTGTATGCTCGAGCATATTCCGGATCTGATTGAGGTGGGAATCGACAGCTTCAAGATTGAAGGACGGATGAAATCGATCCATTACGTAGCGACTGTGGTCAATGTATATAGACAGGCGATTGATTCCTATATGGCTGACCCTGAGCGTTATGTATTGAAGCCGGAATGGATCGAGGAAATTAATAAAGCGGCCAATCGACCGCTGAATACCGGATTTTTCTATGATACACCGGATCATGAGGATCATATCTATGAACCGGAAGAGAAGGCGGTTCCTTATGACTTCGCCGGCTTGGTGATGGAGTATGATGAGGAATCGGGAACGGCAGTCATTCAGCAGCGAAACCACTTTAAGCCTGGGGATGAAATTGAGTTTTTTGGACCGGAAGGAACCTTCTTTAAGCAGTCAGTTGGTCCTATTAGGGATGAGAATGACAATGAACTGGATGCAGCTCGCCATCCTTTGCAGCTCATTCGCATGAAGGTGGACCAGCCGGTGTGTCATTTTGATATGATGAGAAAACGCAAAGGATAATAAAAATATAGTTACTTAGAACTACACAATTGAGAATCCGGGTCTGTGGATGGACCTTGGATTCTTTTTATTTGTAAAAAAATTAGGGATTAAGAATTATTTTTTTGCGAAAACCCAAAGGAAAACACCTCCAATTGTCGAAATAAAGAGTAACGAATACGTTTCAAGGGATTGGACCGACGTATTAATAATATGATTGTGGTAGGTGAACAGCTAATGTCAGAAGTTGAGCAGCATGATAAGAAGCCGAAAAAGGACAAGAAGCCCGGAGGAATTAAAGAGAAAAAGGAAAAACCTTCGGCATCAACAGGGATACATACTGCCAAGTCGTTCTTTTCAAACGTGGGAACGGCTATAAGCCGGATGCCAATGAACCCGGCAAAATCCGTCGGAATTCGGTTGTTCCTGATCTTTTTGTCAGCTATTGTATTTTTTGTTATCGTCTTGGGGTATCTGTCGTACGATAAGGCGAAGAGCACGATTGAGAAGAATGCTGCGAACGGCAATCAGCAGACGATCATTCAAACCTCTGAGAAAATCGACATCATTCTGGAGAAGTATGAGAATGCCGGTAGATCAATCTTCTATGACATTGAATTGCAGAAGTTATTGTCTGAATACACGAATAAAAAGTTAAGCGATTACGATTCATTTACGGTGGAGCGCAGCATTCGCGATAAACTATCCAATCAGATTACATCGGATTCGTCGATCAGAGCCATTTATTTGATCCCTTCCAAGGGAGAGAAGATCATATCGGCAGGACAAACCTCAGAATCCTCCAAAACTGTCCTTGAGCAAAGCTGGTATGCCGAACTGAAGGAAGGCGACAAGAAGATAATATGGCTGCCAACGATGCAGAACAGCGGCGCTCCATATTTCACGATTGCCCGTTCTTTGGGGTCTATGAATGATCTGAATTCAACATATGTGGTCATGTTTGAACTCAACGCCTCGGTACTGGATACGCACCTGAAGGGGATCAACCTGGGCGAGAACGGCCAACTGCAATTGATCAGTCCGGAAGGCATCGTTGTCTCCTCCAGCGAGTCCTCCCTTGTGGGTTCGGAAACCGCCTGGACGTTTGCGAAGGAGTTTCCGGAAGACTCCAAAACGGATAATGTAAGAACCAAGGATGAGAACGGAAGACAGGTTCTAGCGGTGTACAATGCGCTCAGTGCTAACGATTGGAAACTCGTAGGTTCTGTCCAAACCAGCGAGCTCACGAAGGATGCATCAAGCATCCTGGTCATCACACTTATCGTGGCTGCCATCGACGTTATTTTTGCCATTCTGATCGGGATTTGGATGGTAAGAATGATTGCCCGTCCATTAGGCAAGCTTAACCTGCTGATGAAGGAAGGCGCCAAAGGCAATTTGAATGTTCGTACAGACCATAAGAGCCAAGACGAAATCGGTCAGCTCTCCGCAAGCTTTAACGATATGATGGAGCAGATCACCGGACTCGTTCAGCAAACGAGCAATACCGCTCAGGAAGTGCTTAGAACGGCTACCGAGTTAAGTGATGCCTCGAAGAAGACGGCTATTTCCGCTAAAGAAATTGCCGTTGCTACCGAGGAAATCGCCAACGGTGCCAGCAGTCTGGCAGTTGAAGCCGAACGCGGCAGCGATCTGACTAACAACATCTCGAAGCAGATGCAAATTGTCGTTTCAGCCAACGAAGAGATGGGCAAATCGGCCCGTCACGTGGAAAGCGCAAGCGAGCTTGGAACGAAGCATTTGAGTGACTTGCTGGATAAGACCCATCAGACCGAGGATATGACCCGCTCGATGATGCACAAGGTCGATGGCTTGAAGGAGACGACCTCATCGGTTGTCAAAGTGCTTGACGTCCTTCAGAACATTACGAAGCAAACGAACATCCTATCATTGAATGCAACCATCGAAGCGGCCCGTGCCGGGGCGGCTGGTAAAGGCTTTATGGTCGTGGCCGATGAAATTCGCCAGTTGGCAGACCAATCCAGACAATCCATCGATATGGTCAGCCAGATTACAGACCGCATCATGACCGAGATGAATGAAACCGTGCAGGTATTGCTGGATGCGAACCCACTCTTCAAAGGTCAGATGGATGCTGTTAAGGAAACGAACGATATCTTCGTATCCGTTCAGCAGCAGATGGTCGACTTTATCGAGTCCTTGGATTCGGTGACGCATTCGATTGATGAACTGAATGAATCACAGAATGTACTTTCGGAAGCGATGAGTAACGTGAGTGCGGTAGCCGAAGAATCCTCTGCAACTTCGGAAGAGGTGGCTTCTCTCTCCACAGAGCAGCAAAGCGTCAGCAGTCAGCTGGTAAATCTATCATCGCAGCTGGAGAATGTATCGAATGAGCTGAAAGAGACTTTGTCTCGTTTTAGACTGTAAGATTGAATTTTTAATTCAAAGGCTGTTCCATCAGTTTAAGCTGATGGGCAGCCTTTTTTCACATTACATAATTTGTAAGTTTTCAGGCTGATGAATCCCGAGCCGATCGAAGAAGTTAACCGGAGGCTGAAGTCATTGGATCTCGATTAATGCCCCTGAATCCGGGACGGTCGAGCAATGGATTGAGGACAGCGCCGAAGATTTCCATCACGGATGATGACAGAATATCCACTAGTGGCGCTGCTGTGTTTAACGACGAGAATTACAAGTTCAAGGGCTTTCGCAATGCAAGATTCAAGTGCACGTTGACGCAAAAGTCAGAACCATAGGAACCATTACCGGTACCGAATAAGAAAAGAGGGAGACATGATGGACCTTCGCTACGACCTTTTGTTAAATCCGCTTGTTGTGATATGCACGCTGCTGCTTATCCTCGTTCCGTTCACTCTATTCAAAATAAATCAGTGTTTGCACAAATATGGTGACCCGCCCTGGAAGCAGCCAAAGAAGCCGGATTAAGTGTCAACGTCTTAATCGTGGGTGTCTTTTCTGGAGAACTCATTTTTGTAGAGAAGTGAACATGATTGAGTCAGGCTCCATATGGAAATAATGATGAGACATAGACCATATTGGAGGAGCAAGACATGAGGCTAATCCGAAATAAGCGAATTGCATACGGATGGCTGATACTGACGCTATTGATCGCCGTTTTGACGCTGCGTCTTGCATGGGTACAGTTTGTGATGAAGCATCAGCGGGTTCCCGGCAGCCGACATACGATGGTAGAGGCATCGCTGATACAGAGAGAGCGGGGCATTGTGCTGGATTCTGGCCGCGGCCATTTTACGGATCGGAACGGGAAACCGCTCACGGGCAAGCTCATCTGGGCAGCCGTGTTGTTTCCTGCAAGCGAGAAGGAACTGAAGAGCTCCCATAATCAGTTAGTGAAGCTGGCCCGTATACTGGGAACAAATAAGGATCATTTGATACAGACCTGGGGCAAGCTAAAGGAGCCTGAATTGTGGCATGGAGATAATTCGCTCATTCCTCGATCCTTAACCAAAGATCAGATTGTGCAGATTCAAGAGCTTGATCTTCCCAAACTCAAGGTTCTTCCTTATGAGCAGCGGTACGGCAATCGCCAATCGGGAATGCAGTGGCTTGGTTTTGTGTCCGGTCAGCGTAAGGAAAGCCTGTTCTTTGACGATGATCCGGAGGTTACCGGAACCAGTGGATTGGAGAAAACAATGGATTCGTTGATACGTGGGGAAGGGCCGACCATCGTCTATTTTCCGGTTAACAGCACCAATGAGGTCATTCAGGATATTAAACCGATGGTGAAGGCGCCTGATAATCGGTACTATCCGTTAAGGGTATCCACCACGATTGATATTGATATTCAACAAGGGATTGAGGCCATAACGGAGAAAGCGGGCATGAAAGAAGGAGCGGTTGTTGTGCTGGACGCTCGAAACGCGGATATCGTGGCTATGGTCTCCAGGCCATTCTATAATCCGGAGCAGATTCACCCGAAGGATGGCCAGTGGGAGAATCGCGGATTGAAAGCAGCCACGCCAGGTTCCATCTTCAAGCTAGTCACGGCCGCAGCCATACTTGAGAATGGTTTAAGCTCTGAAAGCGAACACTTCCATTGTGATGGAGAATACGGTAAGTTCGGAATGTCCTGCTGGAAAAAGGGAGGGCATGGAAAGATTGATCTTCGTGAAGGCTTCGCGGAGTCATGCAACGTCGTATTTGCTACTCTAGCGGAGAGATTGTCAGCTCAGCAAATGGCGGAGGCGGCCTCCGCGCTGGGCTTCGGGCAAACGGTAGGCTGGAAATCCCGGCAGTTTTTAGGGCTTCGTTCCTTTGCGCCATTGGATAATGAAGAGAAGGGCACGGTTTTTTCCAGCTCTGTGGACACCTCTGATGCAGGTGTTAGAGTCCAGACAGGCATAGGCCAAAGGGACGCTGCCGTATCCCCTCTGCAAGCGGCCAATGCGATGGTCATACTTCTTCATGGCGGGGTGAAGACCAAGCCCCGTATTTTGCAGCAAATCCGGTATGCTAACGGCCAGCTGCTCCAAGATATGGATCCACTAAAGGAGCAGATATCTGGAAGGGGTATTTCCCGGGAAACCTCTTCCATCCTGCTCGAGTGGATGGAGGATGTCGTCGAAGAGGGAACAGGCAGCTCATTAAAAAATCGCAAATGGACTCTTGCCGGTAAATCCGGAACGGCACAGGTTACAATAAAAGGCCGTGCCCGCAACAACCAGTGGTTTGTCGGGTACGGCCCAGTGGAGAAGCCACGTTATGCCGTGGCTGTATTGGTTGAGAACCGGAGCCCGAATAGCAGCAATCAGGCAACGGACATATTCGGTCAGGTTTCCGATTTCTTGGCTTCGGTTGAATCGGTCTCCGGCTCTGCCTAAGAGCGGGACATGTCCCAAGGGGAAACCTCGAATTCTTCGCTCGGCAGCCGGATCCACTGCTTCAGATATCCCTGGGTAAGCAGTTCCTTGATGAGAATCAGCAGGATAGGAGCCAGAATCAAACCGGCAACTCCAAAAATCGACAGCGAAATCATCATAAAGGACAGCATCAGAAATGCAGAGGATACGCCGATTGAGTTTCCTGTAATTTTTGGCTCAAGCAGCTGTCTGGAAATGACAACCACGACAAGCAGTACGATCAAGCCAATGGCAAGCCCAGTGTTGCCGACGATGAACAAATAGGTAATCCACGGAATAAGAATAACGGGAACGCCAAGCAGCGGCAGTACATCGAACACAGCGCAGATGAGCGCAACGGACAGGGAATTTCCCGTACCTAAGATCAGAAATCCTATGTATACAATGACAAAGGTAATGCTGACCAGCTTCATCTGAGCTTTTAAATACGAGCCAATCGCCTTGAATACATTTTCTTTGAGGAAAAGAAAAGCCGTCTTGAGGGTCTTCGGCGTCTTGTCTTTGGCAATTCTCCGCCAGCTGCCGATCTCAATGCTTAGAAAGAAGGCAAGGATGATCGCAACCCCGAAATTCGCGATGAACGAGGAGAACGACCCCATAAACCCAATGACATAATGGAAGAACGATTCGGCAGCGCCCTGGGCAAAGGTGGTAATGTCCTGGAAATAACCGTTCAGACGGTCTGTCAGATCGGGTGGCAGCGCGTCGAGCTTGGTTTGGAGGAAATTCAGGCTCTCTGAAAAATGCCTCTGGAGCGTTTTGGTGTAACCCGGCAAATTATCCTGCAGGTTCATGAACTGTGATACGATGAGCGCCCCGGCTCCGAACAGGATGCCCAGGATGACCAGCAGGAAGAGTAGAACGGATATCGCGGCGGCAAATGGTTTTGGCAGCCCCCTGCGGTGCAAGAATTTGGAGAAAGGCTCGATAATCAGGAAAACGAGGAAAGATAAAAACACTGGAGCTGCAATTTGGTACAGCTTACTGAATATAAACATGATCAGGTAAACCGTAAGCACGATTAAACCTATATCGAAGGCGGTTCTCCAATATTTTTTATACAAGGGAAGCATAGTGGGATATCGGCTCCTTTATACTATATTAATTGATATCATTGTACACGATTTGTGAAAAAAAAGCCTATTTCTTTAAGTGCTATGCTAAAATAATAATAGCGGGTTCATTAGAAAAAGAAATAAAAAGCGGGGAGTTAGCATGCAAACATTACTGCTATGGTTGTTTTACCTTTCATCTTTTTATGCATTTATTCCCGGCATCATGACCCGGATATTTGGTTTCCGAGTATTTCGCAGGGGAACAGGCTCGAACGACTTCGCCTTAACCTTTGATGATGGTCCTGATCCCGTCTATACACCAAGACTGCTGGATCTCTTGAAGCAGCATAATATGAAGGCGACGTTTTTCCTGGTGGGTTCTCATGCCGAGAAGCATCCAGAAGTTGTAAAACGCATTCATAGTGAAGGTCATCTGATCGGGATTCACAACTATGTTCACAAGAGCAATTGGTTCATGCGGCCGGTCACCGTCCGTAAACAGGTCAAGCGCACGGATGATATTATTTATTCCATCACCGGTGAGCGCTCGAGTTATTACAGACCGCCGTGGGGAATCGTGAATTTATTCGATTTTGCCAAGAATACCGGCTGCCGCATTATCCTATGGTCGTCGATGTTTAATGATTGGCGGAGCAAGATTGGCGCTGACAAGCTGACTCAGCGAATGCTTGCCAAGCTTAACGGTGGCGAGGTTATGCTCCTTCATGACTGCGGCACGACGGTGGGGGCGAACTCCGATGCACCGGAGCAAATGCTGATCGCATTGGAACGTGTTCTGAAAGTCGCAGAGCAGAAGGGAATGAGAAGCGTCCGAATCGACGACATGATAGCGAAGGAAAGCAAAGTGAAAGCGAAGAAGCTGTCTCCTCTCAAGCGTATGATCGTCTCGTTGTGGCTTCTCTGGGAAAAAGGATTTCATGCGGTGTTTGCTCTCGAAACGGTTACTCCGGCAGATCCGATGCTGCATTTTCGGAAGCGTGCTTTTACCGGTAAAACGGTCGTGATGGAAGATGGCAGCCGGCTTGAAAAGGGAGACCAGGTGCTAGAACTTCATTTTGATAACAAAAAATTGTTTGAGATCGGCAGCCGCTCCCGTTCGGAAGTACAGCTCGCCATCAAAATGATTCGTGCCGTGCAGAAAGACCTGCCTTCTCTGGCTAATATGGTGCTGGAACGGCCCGAGTACAAGGATATCAAGGGTTTGTATGCTGTTACCATGATTTCACGGGGACCGGAGCAATTCGGATTTCATGTCATGGATTTACAGCGGGGACTGTTTGCAAGCTCGTCCAGACTATATCTGAAACTGCTGCTTAGCGTCATTCATCCGAAAGGGCAGGCCCGTCTTAAAGAGGGCAGTCAGATCATGGAGCCGAAAATGCTCATGATGCCGGTGGATGTTCTGATCGGCCGTTATGCTGAGAAGAAGAATCAGGCCCAGCCTCCATCCGAGGAGCAGCAGGAAATACAACAAGAACATGTGGGTGACCTGGCCGTTGCCAGTGCATCGCAGGGTATGTAGTTCATCGAACCGATTGTTTACTGTCATTATGTATGGATCATCTCTTAGATGGAATTTTGGATATAACAAAGGGGTTATCCCTGCAGGCTTACCAATGCCTGCGAGGGATAACCCCTTTGCTTTGTTTGAATTAGATTTTTAATACGCCGCCTGAGCTGGCGTTCGTAACAAGCTTCGAGTAACGAGCGAGATAACCAGTCTTCACTTTCGGTTCGAAGTCAACCCATTTGCTGTGGCGTACAGCCATTTCCTCATCGGAAACGCCCAGCAATTGAATAGTCCGGTTATTCAGGTCAAGCTCGATGATATCTCCGTCTTCAACGAAAGCGATAGGTCCGCCTTCTGCCGCTTCCGGCGAGATATGACCGATACTGATACCGCGGGATGCACCGGAGAAGCGTCCGTCTGTGATCAGACCGACTTTGGCCCCAAGCCCCATACCTGCAATCTGTGAAGTCGGCGCCAGCATTTCTGGCATACCCGGTCCGCCCTTCGGCCCTTCATAACGAATGACAACCACATGGCCTTCTTTAACCTTGCCGTTGGCAATGCCGCTAAGCGCTTCATCTTGCGAGTTAAAGCAGATGGCAGGTCCTTTATGGTATCCTCCAACCGATGGATCAACGGCACCGACTTTGATGATCGAACCTTCAGGAGCCAGATTACCATACAGTACGGCGAGACCACCGCGCTCGGAATATGGGGAATCGATCGGATGGATAACGTTCTGATCCTGAATTTCGCAGCCCTCTACGTTCTCGGCTAGCGTCTTGCCTGTTACGGTGATGCAATCCCCGTGCAATGCGCCAGGCTTCTTGAGAAGCTCGTGCAGAACCGCGCTCACGCCGCCTGCTAAATGCACATCCTCGATAAAGTAATCCGAAGCTGGAGCCAGCTTGGAGATGTGAGGAACGCGGTCAGCAACTTCGTTGATTCGCTCCAGCGGGTAATCGAGACCGGCTTCTTGAGCGAGAGCCAATGTATGAAGCACCGTGTTGGTGGAGCCGCCCATGGCCATATCGAGCGCAAACGCGTTGTCGATGGCTTCTACGGTCACGATATCACGCGGCTTGAGGTCCATTTTTACGAGTTCCATCAATTGTTTGGCTGATTGTTTAACAAATTCTTTACGCTCTTCGGCAATGGCAAGAATGGTGCCGTTGCCCGGCAGAGCCAGACCCAGCGCTTCGGCAAGACAATTCATGGAATTGGCGGTGAACATGCCGGAACAGGATCCGCAGGTTGGACAACCGAATTGTTCCAATTCCAGGAGCTCATCATCATTGATTTTGCCAACCTGGTGAGCGCCGACGCCTTCAAATACGGAGGTCAGTGACAATTTACGGCCTTTGCTGTCCACGCCGGCTTTCATCGGTCCGCCGCTGACAAACATCGTTGGGATGTTGACGCGCAGGGCACCCATCAGCATGCCTGGCGTGATCTTGTCACAGTTCGGGATACATACCATACCATCGAACCAGTGAGCGGATACGACAGTTTCCAGGGAGTCGGCTATGATCTCGCGGCTTGGCAGCGAGTAGCGCATGCCGATATGTCCCATGGCAATTCCGTCATCCACGCCGATGGTATTGAATTCGAACGGGACGCCGCCGGCTTCACGGATCGCTTCCTTCACGATTTTGCCGAATTCCTGAAGATGCACATGACCCGGAACGATGTCGATGTAAGAGTTACATACGGCGATGAACGGTTTGCCGAAATCTTCTTCCTTAACGCCTGCTGCACGCAGAAGGCTGCGGTGCGGCGCGCGGTCAAAGCCTTTTTTGATCATGTCTGAACGCATTTTTTTGGTTGTCATGATGTCGATTTCCCCCCAGATCTATTATAAAATTGTTACGCTTTAGCGCGGTCTTCCGGCAAAGCAGCCGGATACCTGTAAACAGCGAATAGGTTTTAAATGAGTCTATCACAAAAAGGTAGGTTTTTCTACATGATATTAATTAGGAAGCGATGGAAAGAAGCCTGTTGTGATGGCATGCAAAGAGCCTGTTCCCATAGGGTGGACACAGGCTCCTATTTGAGTGATGATGCTATTTCTTGCCGCCTTTGCGGCCAATTTCTTGATAGAATTCACGATTATGATTCCGCGAGGTGGCTTCGCCGCCCTTTTGACCGATTTCCTGGTAAAACTCGCGGCTATGGTTCTTGGACGTCGCTTTGCCGCCTTTTTTGCCGATTTCCTGGTAGAATTCGCGGGTATGCTTTTTCGCAGTCGCTTCGCCGCCAAGACGTCCTGCTTCTTCGCGGGTCATCTTTCGATTGCTGCTTGTTGCCATCACAAATCACTCCTTTACCGTCGTATTTGCTATGCGTATATGTTACTTACCACGGCTCATTTGTCATGAATCAAAACATTCGACTAAAGATTGGTAAATTTCCATTTCGGATCAAATTCTGAGTCCTAGTGTTAATTTCGCTTAAATCAGAGTTTATTTCATGGTTTAATAAGAGTATGATCAAGATTAGGATAGGGAGGTTTTTTAACATTGCCGTTTGTTCAAGTGAAGGGACGAACCGTTCCCTGCAAAGGGATTTTGTTTGATAAAGACGGAACGCTTCTCCATTTTATGGCGCTGTGGGGAGGATGGACCGATTATGTGCTCAAGTTCATGGAGGAACGGCTGGAATTAATGGGAGCCGGCTTCACGCTGCCAAAAGAGCAGGTGCTAGGCACAAAGCATGATGCAAGCGGGCGCGTGTCGGGTTACGATCTTCAGGGTCCGCTCGCCATGGGCACCGTGGAGGAGACAAACGGGCTATTGGCTTGGCAGCTGTACGCTGCAGGAATGCCCTGGAACGAAGCGATTATGCAGGTCCATCAAATTACGAAAAATGCCATGTATGAAATTCGTCAGCAGAAGCCGGCATTCCCGATGCCGGGGCTGGAGAATTTTCTGAAGAAGTGCAGCTTGGCTTCCGTGAAGATGGCCGTGGTTACTTCGGATGATACTTCAAATGCCAAGGAACAGCTGGAGTGGATGGGGCTTCACTCTTCCTTTACGGCCATTTTGGGAAGAGATCAGGTTCGAAACGGCAAGCCGCACCCGGAAATGACAGAGGCCGCCTGCCGCCTGCTTGGGATTATGCCCGAGGAAGCGGTGGTAATCGGTGACAGCAACGCGGATATGCAAATGGCGAAGCAAGCAGGCGCCGCTCTGGCTGTGGGTTTATTGACAGATGAGGGGGAACCTGTACATCTGACAGATGCCGATGTTATCATATCCGATTATAATGAATTAGACGTGCATAGGTAGACGTGTTATTTTAAGGGCTGTACGGAGGTGTAAAAGAGTGGAGAACAGGGAAAAGATCGAGCAGTTGGCAACATGGATCGAAGCGAGCGACTACATTGTTTTTTTCGGGGGAGCCGGTACCTCCACGGAGAGCGGGATTCCTGACTTCCGTTCGGCAGCCGGACTATACCAGAGCGAGCACCAATCTCCGTATCCGCCGGAGGTCATGCTCAGCCACACTTTTTTTATGAAGCATCCGGAAGTGTTTTACGACTTTTACCGGAGCAAGATGCTTCACCCGCATGCGCAGCCGAACGGCTGTCACCGGCTATTGTCGAGACTGGAACATGACGGTAAGCTGAAGGCGGTGGTCACGCAAAATATCGACGGTTTGCATCAGACCGCTGGATGTTCTGAGGTGTTGGAGCTTCATGGCTCTGTGCACCGCAATTATTGCATGGATTGCTCCCGGTTCTACAGCCTGCAGGATATTCTGGACATCAAGGAAACCGTCCCGCGCTGCAAGGATTGTGGAGGGCTGGTGCGGCCGGATGTCGTGCTGTATGAAGAGGAATTGGACCAAAACATCATCATGCGCTCGATCCAGGAAATATCGACGGCGGATTTATTGATTATTGGCGGGACTTCCCTGACGGTACACCCCGCTGCGAGTTTGATATCCTATTTTCATGGGAGCAAGGTAGCTTTGCTGAATGCAGATCCAACCCCTTACGATCACCGGGCAGGCCTCTTGATTGCGGATCGGATCGGTCAGGTCATGACGCAGGTGGATAAGCTGATCAGCACGTAACGGTGACAGCGGCGGCGTGCTGTTGTACCTATAACTGTAATCGTTTTCTTGTCAAAGGACGACCAAACACGATAAGATGGAATTTAGCAATGGACCTATCACTTAGAGAGGCAGGGATTGCAAGTGACCTATGTGGCTAGCGAAGACCGCTATGAAGGAATGAAGTATAACCGCGTGGGGAGATCCGGATTGAAACTTCCGGCGATCTCCCTTGGATTATGGCATAATTTCGGTGGTGTCGACACGTATGAAAACGGGCGTAATATGATTACGCGCTCCTTCGATCTGGGCATAACCCACTTCGATCTTGCGAACAATTACGGACCGCCTGCAGGCTCTGCCGAAGAGACATTCGGTAAAGTTCTCTCAAGAGATCTTAGGGCTTACCGTGATGAAATCGTCATTTCGTCCAAAGCGGGCTATTATATGTGGCCAGGACCTTACGGTGACTTCGGATCGCGTAAATATCTGGTAGCAAGCCTTGATCAGAGCTTGAAACGAATGGGCCTGGACTATGTCGATATTTTCTATCATCATCGGATGGATCCAAAAACGCCGCTTGAGGAAACTATGGTAGCGCTGGATCATCTTGTTCGTTCTGGCAAGGCCCTTTATGTTGGAGTTTCCAATTATTCGCCGGAGAAGACGCGGGAAGCAATATCAATTCTGAAAAGCCTGGGAACTCCGCTGCTCATCCATCAACCAAGCTACTCCATGCTGGACCGTTGGGTGGAGAATGGACTGCTCGATGTTCTGGAAGAGAACGGGGTCGGAAGCATCGCGTTCACTCCGCTTGCTCAAGGACTATTGACCAACAAATATTTGAACGGCGTGCCTGGCGATTCACGCGCCGCAAGCGCATCCGTATTCTTGAACGAGAGCAATATCACGCCTGAAGCGCTGCGCAAGATCAGAGCCTTGAACCAAATCGCTCAAGCGCGGAACCAGAGTCTCGCCCAATTTGCTCTCGCCTGGGTCCTTCGCGGGGGCCGGATGACATCTGCCCTGATCGGAGCAAGCAAGGTGAGCCAGATCGAAGACAATGTAGCTGCCTTGAACAACCTGGAGTTCTCGAAGGAAGAGCTGGATCGCATTGAAGCGATTCTGAAAACGGAGAACGCCTCTACTGCAGAGGGATGATCATTGCCACTAATGATTGCATGCTGAACATAACATAGATTTCAACATACATGAATGGAGCGCGTCAGGATGATTACGGACCTGACAGGCGCTCCTTTTTCATTTAGATGCATCGGGCTGAAGATAAAAGTTAAGTTAATGCGGATGATGAGAGGATATCCTTGCGGTACCGCGTCGGGGATCGGCCGACAAGACGCTTGAACTGACGCGAGAAATAGAGTGGATCGGTGAGTCCAACGGATGCGGAAACCTGCTCGATGGACAAATCGGGACGTTCGCGCAGCAGCCGCTTGGATTGGTCGATTCTTAATTTAAGCAGATACGTTATCGGAGTCATGCCCGTTTCCTGCTTAAAGATGCGCGACAGGTATGCGCGGTTGTAGCCCAGGCTTGCGCACATTTGTTCAATCGAGACGGGATGAGCGTACTGAGAAGCCATGTAATTGATCATTTGCTTCACCGTGCGCTGAACCTGCGGTTCTGCCAGCGTTAAGCGGGACGGCCGGTCACTCCGATTCATGATCTCAGCCCAGATTAAATGCAGATAACCGATGGCGGCGATATGGGAGCTTTCTTCCCTGGATTGAAAATGGCTTTGAATAAGGGACACATAGCCGGGAATCGGGTTGTTATCCATGAGATGGAGAACAGGCTTTTCGGGTGTGAGTCCCGAACGGGATACGCCTTCGCCGGCTTGCTCTCCATCAAAGGCAACCCACCGGTAACGCCAGGGCTGGCTCGCATCGGATACATAACTGACAATCTGGCCGGGATGGATCAGGAAACAGTCGCCGGGGCCGAGCTGATACCTGTCGGTTTCGGTTCGAAATACACCATGTCCCGACTCGATGATATGCAATAAGTAATGATCGTATATTTTCGGCCCCAATGCATGCTCCGGCCGGGTCTGGCTCTCACCGGCGAATCGGACGTGGAGCGAATCGCTGCCTTGCTGTGCAGGATTGGAAGCAACAGAATAGGTTGGTTTCATCATTCATTTTCCTTTACAATAAGTTTGGGAAAAAGAGGAACTGCGGGGACATCGCTGATTTTATGAATTCATTGTACCTCCAGAAGTCACATAAATCCATATGTAACGCACAAGATTTCATTATCGCTTAACGAGATTTCCATTATACTGAAGACAGTAAAACTACCATATGTACAGGATGGAGTGATGGCAGTGACGACGCAACAGCTTATGGAAAGATTTATGGACAAGCACGGCGAGAACCAGCATAAGGTTCGCATATTTAACGCACCCGGTCGTGTGAACCTGATCGGGGAGCATTTGGATTATAACGGAGGTTACGTGCTTCCGGCCGCCTTGGAGTTTGGTACCACCTTGATTATAAGGCCGCGCGACGATAACAAGGTGAGCTTTTCATCCACCAATATCCCCTATGAACTAACGATCAGCCTGGATGATGATTATGGCTACAAAAGCGATCAATGGACGGATTATCCGGTCGGCGTCATAACGGAGCTAAATAAAATCGGCTGCAACCTTAGCAGCGGTTATGACCTGCTCTACCATGGAGATATCCCGAACGGCGCAGGCCTCTCGTCCTCGGCGTCCATCGAAGTGGTCACGGCTTACGCCTTCTTGAAGATGGAAGGCAAGGAGACGGATACGGTGGAGATTGCGAAGCTTTCGCAGCGGGTGGAGAACCTGTTCGTCGGCGTCAACTCCGGCATTATGGATCAATTCGCCGTAGCCAACGGCAAGCAGGATCATGCCATTCTGTTAATGTGCGATACGCTGGAGTATGAGCTGGTACCTTTCCGGACCGGAGCATACAAAATCGTGATATCGAATACCAACAAACGGCGCGGACTCGTCGATTCCAAATACAATGAACGCCGCAGCGAGTGCGACCGCGCTTTGGAAATATTGCAGAAGGAGCTGCCGGCGTTATCGTATCTCGCTCAACTGAATCCGGATCAATTCGCAACCTTGCAGGACAGCATCCGAGATGAAACCGTCCGAAGACGTGCCCAGCATGTCGTTGAGGAAAACCAGCGTGTGCATGATTCCGTGAAGGCTTTGAAGAACGGTGATCTGGAAGCATTCGGACAATATATGAACCAGTCCCACGACTCTTTGCGTTATCTGTACGAAGTAACGGGCGATGAGCTGGATGCGCTGGTGGAAGAAGCTCAGCGGATTCCAGGCACGCTGGGTTCCAGAATGACGGGAGCCGGCTTTGGAGGCTGTACGGTATCTCTCGTGCACGAGGATGCGGTGGAGCGTTTCATCACGGAAGTGGGGCAGCAGTACGAAGCCAGAATTGGACTGAAGCCGGATTTCTACGTATGCGGTGTAGGTCAAGGCGTGCATGAAGTGAAGGAGGGCGAATAATATGGCTATTTTAGTGACTGGCGGTGCGGGTTACATTGGTTCTCACACCGTAGCGGAGCTCTTGGAGCAGGGGGAAGAGGTTGTTGTAATCGACAGTCTGGAGACGGGGCATCGCGAAGCGCTGCTCGGCGGAAAGCTGTATGTCGGCGACTTGCGTGACAAGGCGCTGCTGAAACAGCTATTTTCGGAAAACGACATTGATGCCGTTATCCATTTTGCCGCGAATTCTCTGGTTGGCGAGAGCATGAAGGATCCGGTGAAATATTACGATAACAACGTATACGGAACGCTGTGCCTGCTGGAAGCCATGAATGAAGCGGGTGTGCGGAAGATCGTCTTCTCGTCAACGGCAGCAACCTATGGCGAGCCTGAGAAGGTGCCGATCGAGGAAACGGACCGGACGCAGCCAACGAACGTGTACGGGGAAACCAAGCTGATGATGGAACGGATGATGTCCTGGTTTGATACCGTGCTTGGCGTGAAGTATGTGTCCCTTCGTTACTTCAACGCAGCCGGCTCGCATGCCAGCGGTAAGATCGGTGAGGATCACCGGCCGGAAAGCCATCTGATTCCGCTTGTCCTGCAAACGGCTTTGAAGCAGCGCGCAAGCATCTCGGTGTTTGGCGATGATTATGCAACGCCTGACGGCACATGTGTCCGTGACTACATTCATGTCAGCGATCTTGCGAACGCGCATCTGCGCGCGGTTGAGTACCTCCGCCGCGGAGAGCCCAGCAATGTGTTTAACCTCGGCAACGGACTCGGGTTCTCGGTGAAGGAAGTGATTGAGACCTCGAAGCAGGTGACGGGTGCCGATATTCCGGTTGTCATGGAAGCTCGCCGTGCTGGTGACCCTGCGGTATTGGTGGCGTCATCGGACAAAGCGAGAACGGTTCTCGGATGGACACCATCTAGAACATCGCTTGAGGAGATTATCGAGAGCGCATGGAAATGGCACAGCAGCCGTCCGGACGGTTACGGTGACAACTAATCCAAGGGGGACGATGACCATGAATGCAGCAACATCAGGAACTCCCGAATCCAAGCAGGTTCTTCATGCGATTGAAATGCTGGTGCGTTTTGCACTCAATAAAGGTCTTATCCTGGCAGCGGATGCGGATTACAGCCGCAATCTGCTGCTGGAGGATTTCGGATTCAGCGAGCCGTACGGTGACGAAGTGAATGACCCGATACCGGATGGTCCTCAGGCCATGCTCGACGTGATGATCGATTACGGCGCAGCGCATGGCATGATTCCAGAGAATACCGATACGTACCGGGATTTGCTGGACGCCAAAATTATGGGCCGTCTCATGGCAAGACCTTCGGAAGTGACTGCTCGGTTCCGGGCGGTTCAGCAGGAGCAGGGGATCGTCGAGGCTACCCGGCAATTTTATAATCTGTGCATCGACTCGAACTACATTCGGATGGATCGCGTAGCCAAAAACGAATACTGGCGGCACGCCAGCTCGTATGGCGATATTGAGATTACCATCAATCTCTCCAAGCCGGAGAAGAGCCCGAAGGAAATCGCCATGGCTAAACTGCTGCCACCGCCGGTCTATCCGAAATGCCAGCTCTGTCGCGAGAATGTCGGTTATGCAGGCAGGGTCAATCACCCGGCGCGGCAAAACCTGCGCATTATTCCGCTGGAGCTAAACGGAGAACCATGGTTCTTCCAATACTCGCCGTATGTTTACTATAACGAGCACTGTATTGTATTCCATCACGACCATGTGCCAATGAAGCTGACTAAAGCGACGCTTGCCCGCCTCTTGAGCTTCGTCGATGCCTACCCGCATTATTTTCTCGGATCGAATGCGGATCTCCCGATTGTCGGGGGCTCGATTCTAACGCATGATCATTTTCAAGGGGGACGCCATACCTTCCCGATTCAGAAAGCACCGAAGGTGGCCGGATTTACGCATGGGAATTATCCGGGCGTATCCGTGGCCATTGTGAAGTGGCCGATGTCGGTTATCAGGCTATCCTCAAAGGAACGGGAATCGCTCCTTGAATGCGCGAACAGCCTATACGAGGCATGGAAAATTTACAGTGATCCTTCAGCAGATATTGAAGCGTTCAGCCAAGTGGACGGAGAGCGGGTCCGCCATAATACGGTTACTCCGATTGCCCGCCGAAATGACGAGGGCATCTATGAGATGGACCTGGTTCTGAGGAACAATCGCACGAATGAGCAATATCCGGAAGGGATCTTCCATCCTCACCGGGAGATGTTCCACATCAAGAAGGAAAACATCGGCTTGATTGAAGTGATGGGCCTGGCGATCCTGCCGGGCCGACTCAAGGAAGAGCTCGATCTAATCGCCGATATCCTGGCGGGGAACGAGGAGCTTTACGCGGACAGCAAGGCCACCGACCATCCGCTTGCCATCCATGGGGATTGGATCGAGGAGCTGCTGGGACGGGGAACAGACGCGCCCGATAAAGCCGGGGCGATCGAGCTGATTCGCCGGGAGGTCGGCCACAAATTTACGACGATTTTGGAGCATGCCGGAGTGTACAAACAGACGGTAGAAGGACAACAGGCATTTCAGCGATTCCTGAGCCATATGGGATACGTCCCAGAAAGCAAATAGACTTCATTGATGGATATATAATGGATTGAAGTAACCATGATCATAATTCAAACAGCCGATCTTTCTGGAGAAGGACGGCTGTTTGTTTTACATAATGGGAATGGTATAGAATGAAAAAGCATGCACGATAGAATATAGATGCAAACAAGATGCCATGGAGGTAATGTACATGAGACCTTTTGTCTTTCATAATCCGACTCAGTTGATTTTTGGCAAGGGCAAGCTGAGCGCTTTAAGTGGTGAAGTGGCCAAATACGGACGGAACGTATTACTCGTATTTGGTGGCGGCAGTATTAAGCGCAGCGGGCTGTACGATCAGGTTATTGAGTTACTGCAGGAAGCGAATGCGGTAGTGACGGAGCTTGCCGGTGTGGAACCGAACCCGCGCCTGTCGACGGTTCATAAGGGTGTGGCATTGTGCCGGGAGCATAACATTGATCTTATTCTGGCCGTTGGCGGTGGAAGCGTCCTTGACTGCTCCAAGGCCATTGCCGTTGGTGCCAAATACGATGGAGATATGTGGGATTTTGTAGAACGCAAAGCCGTTCCGCAAGCGGGTCTTCCACTTGGAACGGTACTTACGATGGCTGCAACGGGATCGGAGATGAACGGCGGCTCCGTCATCACCAATGAAGTTACCCAAGAGAAGATGGGTTGGGGAAGCCCTCATGCGTACCCTGCATTTTCGATTCTGGACCCTGTACATACGTTCTCTCTTCCGCGGGATCAGACGGTGTACGGTATCGTAGATATCATGTCTCACGTGCTGGAGCACTACTTCCACCAAGACACCAACACGCCCGTGCAGGACGGCTTCTGCGAAACGATACTTCGTACTGTTATTGACACGGCACCAAAGCTGGTTGAGGATCTGGAGAACTATGAGCACCGCGAGACGATCATGTACTGCGGAACGATGGCGCTGAACGGTATGATCAATATGGGGATGGCCGGCGACTGGGGAACCCATAACATTGAGCATGCGGTATCTGCTGTATACGATATACCGCATGGCGGCGGTCTGGCGATTCTGTTCCCGAATTGGATGAAGTATAATCAGAGTGCGGATCCTCAGCGCTTCAAGTCGCTTGCCGTGAACGTATTCGGAGTTGACCCGGCAGGAAAAAGCGATGAAGCCATCGGATTGGAAGGAATCGAAGCGCTTCGCCGCTTCTGGAATTCCATTGGTGCGCCAAGTACGCTGGGAGCGTACGATATTGACGACAGCCAGATCGAGGCTATGGCCGATAAGGCGATGCGGTTTGGTCCTTTTGGCAACTTCCGCAAGCTGCAGCGTGAAGACGTCGTGGAGATTTATAAAATGTCACTATAAGGGTTGTCCTGTCGTTACATGACAAGGAATAGAAATGGGTTCAAAGCCTGCCGGTTCATGCCGTGCAGGCTTTTTAATTGGGACGTGGAATATAGATATGAAGAGATTTTCATACGTTTGAGGGAAATAATTGAAACTTTAACAAACATTTTGCCGTATTACTTGTTATACACAGTAAGGAATTCCAGAGGGGGCAATCAACATGGAAGCGTTATATTGGGGCTGTCTGATCGGAGGCGTGATATTTGCCTTCGTAACCGTGGTGCTTGGCGACATACTTAGCTCGGCGCTTGACGGATTGTTGGACTTTTTGTCAGTGGATTTTTTCAATCCGGTTGTGATCGCTGGAGGAATCACCGTATTTGGCGGTACCGGAATCATGCTGACGAAATACACGGAATTAGCGGCAGGTGCCCATGTAACGCTGTCTGTCTTAGCGGCTATCGTCATTTCGATTCTCGTCTACTTCGGCTACGTTAAACCGATGGCGAACAGCGAGAACTCGACGGGCTTCTCCATAAAGGAGCTGGCGGGTATGATCGGCGTTATCACCGTACCGCTTCCTGCAGAAGGATTCGGTGAAGTGATGGTCAAGGTTGGTGCAGGCAACACAACGCACATCGCGTCTAGCTTTGATCGCCAAAGTCTCCCCGCAGGTGTCCGTGTGGTGGTTGTCGACGTTGTTGAGGGTGTCCTGAGAGTGTCCGAACTGGAAGAACGAAAAGGAGAGGATTGATTCAATGCCAGAATTCTTAGTAATTCCGTCGATTGTTGTAGGCGTCATTGTCGTGTTAGGACTTGCGTTCTGGGCCCGTTACAAAACGGTGAGCCCGGATGAAGCGATGATCGTAACCGGTTCTTTTTTGGGAAGCAAAAATTTGTCGGAGGATGAATCCGGTCGCAAAATCAAAATCGTGCGCGGCGGAGGCGCATTTATACTTCCCGTATTTCAGCGCTCCGAATTTGTATCGCTCTTATCTCATAAACTGGATGTTATGACACCTGAAGTGTACACGGAGCAAGGTGTTCCGGTTATGGCCGATGGGGTAGCCATCATAAAAGTGGGAAGCTCGATCGAAGATGTGGCAACGGCAGCCGAGCAATTTATGGGTAAGCCGATTGAAGCGCTGAAGGGCGAAGCCCAAGAAGTGCTGGAAGGTCATCTTCGTGCCATTCTCGGTTCCATGACGGTAGAGGAAGTTTACCGTAACCGCGATAAATTTGCGCAGGAGGTTCAGGGTGTCGCTGCAAGAGACCTCAAGAAGATGGGACTGCAGATCGTTTCCTTTACCATTAAGGACGTTCGCGATAAGCATGGATATCTGGAAGCGCTCGGTAAACCGCGGATCGCTACGGTAAAGCGGGATGCGGAGATTGCTGAAGCCGAAGCGGTGCGTGACGCGCGGATTCAGAAAGCGCGCGCGGAAGAAGAAGGACAGAAGGCCGAGGTTATACGTGATACCAATATCGCGGAAGCCGAGAAGGAACGAGAGCTGAAGGTCGCTTCCTTTAAGAAGGAGCAGGATACGGCGAAGGCCGAAGCGGACCAAGCCTATCATATCCAGGAAGCCCGTGCCAAACAAACGGCGGTTGAGGAGCAGATGAAGGTTGAGCTCGTTCGTAAGGAACGGGAAATCGATCTGCAGGAAAAAGAAATCATGATTCGTGAGAAGCAGTACGACGCGGACGTGAAGAAAAAGGCCGAAGCGGATCGCTATGCCGTTGAGCAGGCGGCCGAAGCGGATAAGGCCCGCAAGATGCGCGAAGCGGATGCCTTGCAGTATTCCATCGAAACCCAAGCTAAAGCCTCTGCGGAACAGAAGCGCCTGGATGGTCTGGCAGTTGCGGATGCTGAGCGTGCGAAAGGTACGGCTGAAGCCGAAGTCATTCGCCTGCGCGGTATTGCCGAAGCCGATGCCAAAGAGAAACTCGCCGAAGCGTTCCAGAAGTTCGGAGAAGCTGCTGTGCTCGACATCATCGTAAAAATGCTGCCTGAGCTTGCCGGCAAGATTGCTGAGCCAATCTCGTCCATCGACAAGCTGACGGTTGTTGATACAGGCAAAGGCGAGGGAGCAGCTCGCGTGAGCAATTATGTGACCGAGCTGATGTCCACGGCGCCTGAAATGCTGAAGAGTGTGTCAGGGATTGATGTGGAAGAACTGATTAAAGGATTGACCAAGAAGTCTTCCCCGGCCCAAAAGCCGGTAGCTGTGGAGCAGGAGCTTGTCCCGGTACCGGTGCCTGTCGAGACAAGTGCTGCGAAGGAAGAATAGAACGAGCGGCAAGTAGGATTGGATAGCGATCACAGGCAGCGGTACGGCGCTTTGGAGACTTTGGCAACCACATATGATTTTGCCGCGCTTTGATATTTCTGATAAGATATCCGAGTATACGCGTATGAATCAAAAAGAGGTGCAAACGTGAGCAGCTTACAAGTGGCTAAAGTGTTGAACAATAATGTAATCATAGCGAAGCATCCTCAACATGGCGAGGTTGTTGTTATTGGTAAGGGAATAGGCTTTAACCGGAAGAATAAAGACCGTATCCTGGCCTCCGCTGCCGAGAAGATGTTCATTTTGACCAAACCGGAGGAGCAGGAGCAGTATAAGCAGCTGGTGCCTCATATCGATGAGAAGTTGATTGAGGCGATGAATGACATTATTCTGAATGCTGCCAAATCCAGCGACGCTCCTCTGAACGAGCATATCCACATTGCGTTGACTGACCATATTGCATTTGCCATTAAACGCCATGCCCAAGGTCTCTATATTCATAATCCCTTTTTATACGAAACCCGAGAGATGTATCCAGAAGAGTATGAGATGGCGGAATACGCCGTCCGTACTATCCGGGGGAAGCTTGGGGTCGACTTGGGCCAAGAGGAAGTCGGATTCATTGCCCTTCATTTTCACGGCGCGCTCACAAACCAGCACATTTCGGAGGTTCGCAAACATTCGGAGCTGATCGCGGATCTAGTACATACCGTTGAACAGCAGCTGGATTATGCCATCCCGAGGGATACATTGGATTATTCCCGTTTACTAACCCATCTCCGGTTTGCGTTGGAGCGGATTCGGCGGGGAGAAGCGGTAAATGAGACGAGTTCATTGGATGGTCTGCTGAAGCGTGAATATCCCGAGACGTATTCCTTGGCATGGAAACTGACTAAGATGATGGAGCAGCGACTGAAGAAACCCGTATATCCCGCTGAAGCCGGTTATTTGACCGTTCATCTGGAGCGGCTGGTCCAGCGTAAAGAGCAGGGCGAGCAAATGTGAAGATTTTATTAAGTCCCTCACCATGTGGTTGCAACGAAAAATGAACGATGTTACAATACGAACAGTTATAAAGCATAAAACTTCAAATCAAACGTGTAACTGATTCGATCAGGCATGAGTATTGCAGGAATTTGGTTGTTATTACCCATTTTTGGGTAATCTAATCCATGAGATTAGCCATCCATTTTCCCGTGGTTACTCATGCCTTTTTTTGATTTGGTTGTTTTATGATGTTCTACATTCAGCTTGTGATCACAACTAGATAGAGGGTGAGAATTTTCATGTTTAAGCGGCTTTTTGGCGTCCTGCAAAGGGTCGGAAAAGCCCTGATGCTGCCCGTGGCCATATTGCCGGCAGCCGGACTATTACTCGGCCTTGGAAATATGCTGGTCAACCCTGATTTCCTGCAGTATGTACCGTGGCTCAATGCGGCTTGGGTTCAAGCAGCTGCCACTGTCATGATGAATGCGGGACAAATCGTGTTTACGAATTTATCCTTGCTGTTTGCAGTGGGGGTTGCCGTCGGCTTGGCCGGAGGCGAAGGTGTGGCCGGGCTTGCAGCTATCATCGGTTACCTTGTCATGAACGTTACCATGGGCAGCGTGATCGGCGTGACGCCATCGATGATTGGCACGAATTACGAATATGCCAGCGTGCTTGGCATTCCGACCCTGGCAACCGGGGTATTCGGCGGAATTATTGTAGGTATATTAGCGGCAAGCATGTACCGAAGATTTTTCAAAATAGAGCTTCCGTCCTATCTGGGCTTTTTTGCAGGAAAACGGTTTGTTCCGATTATGACGGCTGCAACGTCCGTTTTGCTTGGTCTGTTAATGGTCTTTATATGGCCTCCGATCCAGTCTGCGCTTAACACTGCATCCCATTTTATGCTGGAGCAAAACCTGACGCTGTCCGCTTTTGTGTTCGGCGTTGTGGAACGCGGATTGATTCCGTTCGGTCTGCACCACATTTTCTATTCTCCATTCTGGTTTGAGTTCGGGGAATATTTGAATCAGGCAGGTCAAATGGTGCGCGGTGATCAAAATATATTCATGGCTCAGCTTCGGGATGGCGTCGAGTTTACGGCAGGCACCTTCATGACGGGTAAGTATCCGTTTATGATGTTTGGTCTTCCTGCTGCTGCGCTTGCTATCTATCATGAAGCGAAACCGGAGAACAAAAAGTTCGTTGCCGGTATTATGGGGTCGGCAGCGCTGACCTCCTTCTTGACCGGGATCACGGAACCGCTTGAGTTCTCCTTCCTGTTCGTCGCACCGATCTTGTTCGTCGTACATGCGCTGTTCGCAGGTCTATCCTTCATGGCCATGCATATTCTGGGTACCAAGATCGGCATGACCTTCTCGGGCGGTCTGATCGATTACATGATATTCGGTGTCATTCCAAATCGGACGCCATGGTGGAATGTAATCATTGTTGGTGCTATCATGGCAGTAATCTATTATTTCGGTTTCCGGTTTGTCATTCGGAAATTCAATCTGAAGACGCCGGGCCGGGAGGAAGCTTCAGCATCGGAGTCGGAATCAGGCTCCCAGAGAGCAGGTAGTGACAGCAAAAATGATCTGCCGCTTAACATTCTGACTGCGCTTGGCGGCCAACCTAACATTACGCATCTGGATGCCTGCATTACCCGTCTGCGGGTAGAGGTGAAAGATAAGGATCATGTCGATAAGACAAGGCTGAAACAGTTGGGTGCTTCAGGTGTGCTGGAGGTGGGGAATAATATCCAGGCGATATTCGGAACACGTTCCGATACGATTAAATCGCAAATTCAGGACATTATGTCGGGTATAACACCGACTACCGCACCTACAGCAGCGGATGTGGAGACGATGCCGACTGCTAAAGAGGAGTTGCAGGCTGGTCAGGACGGAGAAACGCTTGTCATGGAGGAGATTGTATCTCCAGTCGATGGAGAGCTTATGGATATTTCGCACGTGCCTGATCCTGTGTTTGCAGAACGAATGACGGGGGATGGATTTGCGGTATTACCTCATAACGGAACGATCGCTTCTCCTGTTAACGGAACCGTGTTTAACGTATTCCCCAGCAAGCATGCGGTCGGCATTATGTCCGATGGCGGCAAGGAAGTGCTTGTCCATATCGGCGTCAATACCGTTAAGCTGAAGGGGCAAGGGTTTGAAGTGCTTGTTCAGGAGGGGGATCTGGTATCTACGGGCCAACCGATCATGCAAGTGGATCTGGATTATGTGAAGGCGAATGCCAAATCGATTATCTCTCCTGTGATCTTCTCGAATTTGCCGGAAGGAGCTTCTGTGAAGCTGAACAAGACCGGTGAAGTAAAAAGCGGTGAACAAGGGATCATCACCATATTGAAACCTTAACTTCACGATGATCTCAAGGATTCTAAAAAATTAAAATATACGAAAGTAGGATGATGAACATGCAACAAACATTCAGAATTATTGACGAAGATGGTATTCACGCACGTCCGGCAACAGCTTTGGTAAATACGGCGAACAAATTCCAGGATACCAATTCATTTGCCGAAGCTAACGGCAAAAAAGTAACGTTGAAATCGATCCTGGGCGTTCTGTCCCTCGGATTGGAGCAAGGTGATACATTGACACTGATCACGGAAGGCGGCAATGAGAGCGAAGCGCTGACTGCACTGCAAGAAGTGATGGTGAACGAAGGGTTAGGCGAGCTTCATGAATAATTTGAAAGGAATCGCTGCTTCCGCAGGCATCGCGATTGCACGTGCTTTTACGCTGGATCATCCCGATTACTCTGTTACGGAAAAGAAAGTGGCAGACACGGATGCCGAGCTTTCGAAGCTGGATGCGGCGCTGGCTCAGTCCCAGGCTGAGCTGGAAGCGATCAAAGCCCGCACGCTTCAGGAACTCGGGGAGAAGAAGGCTGAGATTTTCGAATCTCACCTTCTCATCCTGAATGATCCGGAATTGATTGAACCGGTCAAAGCGAAAATCGCTTCCGATTCGGTTAACGCGGAATACGCCTTAAATGAAACGGCAACCCAATTCATTCAAATGTTCGAGAACATGAAGAGTGCCTACTTGCAGGAGCGGGCAGCGGATATGCGTGACGTAACCAAACGTATTCTTAAGCATCTGCTCGGCCTGAATTATGTCAGTCCATCCGAAATCAGCGAAGAAGTGATCGTGGTTGCAGAGGATTTGACCCCGTCGGATACAGCGCAGTTGAACCGCAACTACGTTAAAGGATTTACGACGAATATTGGCGGGCGTACCTCGCATTCTGCCATCATGGCCCGTTCGCTTGAAATTCCGGCTGTCGTCGGAACGAAAAACGTGCTCTCTTCGGTCCAAAACGGGGATTTGATCATCGTTGACGGACTGGAAGGGGATGTCATCATTAATCCTACTGAAGCTATTGTGGCCCAATACCGTGCGAAGCAGGATGCCTACGCCAAACAGGTCGAGGAATGGAAGAAACTCCGCTCCGAACCGACGGTATCCAAGGACGGGATCCATGTGGAGCTGGCCGCCAATATCGGGACACCAAACGATGTAACCGGCGTGTTGGAGAATGGCGGGGAAGCGGTAGGATTGTATCGTACGGAATTCCTGTACATGGGCAGAGATAAACTTCCTTCCGAAGAGATCCAGTATGTCGCTTATAAATCGGTGCTGGAGAAAATGGAAGGCAAGCCAGTTGTTGTCCGCACGCTTGATATCGGCGGGGACAAGGAGCTGCCTTATCTGGATCTTCCTAAGGAAATGAATCCGTTCCTGGGATTCCGGGCCATTAGGCTGTGCCTGGACCGTCAGGATATTTTTAGAACACAGCTTCGGGCACTGCTCCGCGCAAGCGTTCATGGCAATCTGCGAATCATGTTCCCCATGATCGCGACACTCGGTGAATTCCGCGAAGCCAAAGCGCTTTTGGAGGAAGAGAAATCTAAGCTTGTAAGTGAAGGCATTCCGGTATCCGAGGAGATCCAACTCGGGATCATGGTGGAGATTCCATCCACCGCGGTGCTTGCGGATCAGTTTGCTAAAGAGGTTGATTTCTTCAGTATCGGAACGAATGATCTTATCCAGTATACGATGGCCGCTGACCGCATGAATGAACGGGTTTCTTATTTGTATCAACCCTATAATCCGGCGATTTTGCGACTGGTTAAAATGGTTATCGATGCTGCTCATCGCGAAGGCCGCTGGGTTGGTATGTGCGGTGAAATGGCTGGTGACGCCACGGCGATTCCGATTCTCCTCGGGTTGGGGCTGGATGAGTTTAGCATGAGCGCTACATCCATTCTTCCGGCGCGCAGCCAGATCGGGAAGCTGTCTCGCAGTGATATGCAGGCACTCGCTGCCAAAGCAATTGAAATGGGTACCGCAGAGGAAGTAGTGGCTCTGGTGGAATCCATAGAAGTTGCAGGCGAGTAAGGGGAAGAATCCCCGAACGGTCTTAGGAATTGATGAAGCACTTCGTTTGTTTTGGGGACTCTACTAATCTTTTTCCACGATATCCATACATTGACAACATCTGTCCATTTGGGCAGATGTTTTTTTGTCAAAAGAAAGACACCCGGCATATTTGCTAGTATAATAGCCTAAATATATAGTTAATTGGCATCAAACCCAAACCAAATCAGGGCTTTTGGCATATCATGATATATGAAAGCGTTCTACATTCATGTGCTAGAGGTCTGTCTTATGATTCAAGCGCCCATACTAGGAAGTAAATCTACTTATAAGTGACGGTGATGATGACTATGGACATGATCAAGAGCTGCACAAGTATTAAGCTGGGGGCAACCTACCGAAGAGAGGGAACGGCCTTTCAGGTGTGGGCTCCGGATGCGGTTCATGTGAAACTCGCTTTGTATGAAGGTCCGGGAGAGTATAACGAGCAAGGTTTCGTAACAGATCACGAGGGCGGTACTTTATATTCGATGGAACATAGTGGAGACGGCGTATGGTCGGCTGTCGTAAACAGGGATCTTCATGGAATGTATTATATGTACCAAATCGAGTCAGTGGACGGTGACGTGTGTTATGCCGTTGACCCCTATGCAACAGCGGTGTCCGCCAACGGCTGCCGCGGGGCGGTTGTTGATCTGGCGAAGAGCAATCCGCCGGGGTGGGAGCAGGATGTTAGACCCGAGCTGCTGAAGCCTACGGATGCGGTGCTCTATGAGCTTCATGTACGCGACTTCTCGATTCATACCGATTCGGGAATGAAATATAGAGGAAAATATAAGGCATTCACGGAGGGTGGCCTGCGGGATTCCGAAGGGAATACCATTGGCCTGGATCATCTTGAAGAATTGGGTGTAACCCATGTGCATCTGCTGCCGGTATTTGATTTTCGAACGGTCAATGAGCTGGACGGTTATGAAACCGGCTGCTTGAACCGCGAGTATAACTGGGGGTATGATCCGCAAAATTACAACGTTCCTGAAGGTTCATATGCGACAGACCCTATGGATCCAATTGTGCGCATCCGGGAGCTGAAGGAGATGATTCTGGCTCTGCATGCGAGGGGAATCCGTGTCATCATGGACGTGGTTTACAACCATACGTATACGGTGGATGACGGTCCGTTTGAACGATTAGCGCCGGGGTATTTCTATCGCAAGGATGGATATGGAAATTTATCGAACGGTTCAGGCGTAGGCAATGAGCTGGCTACGGAGAAGCCGATGGTACGCAAATACATCAAGGATTCCCTAAGGTTCTGGGCCGAGGAGTATCATATCGACGGATTTCGGTTTGATCTGATGGCTCTGATCGATTCAACAACGATGAAAGAGATTGTAAGCGAGCTGCGTCGTGAGGTGGATCACTCTCTTCTGTTTTACGGTGAGCCCTGGACAGGAGGCTTAAGCCCGTTAACGGAGCAGACCGTCAAAGGAAGCCAGAAGGGTCAAGGCTTTGCTGTATTTAATGATCATTTCCGGCATGCCATCAAGGGTGACAATGACGGGCGCGGCCCTGGGTTTGCTACGGGCGAACCGTGGTACGAGGGTGCGGTCGTTGAAGGGATGATGGGCTCGATCCATGATTTTGCGCTGCATCCTGATGAGACGGTCAATTACGTCACCGTGCACGATAATTTGAATCTGTGGGACAAAATTTTGGTGGCGCACGGGATGGAAGAGCAGGCAGGGCTGCTCCATCTGATGGACGGGAAGCTGGTTAACGGCGGCGATGTATGGCAGGCAACCGCTGCATCGAAGCCTTATGTTGATATTCCTGATGAAGATGTGATGTCGGCAGCGCCTGTGCGCCGCAGCTTGCTGGCTAACGGCATTGTACTGCTCTCTCAGGGGATTCCGCTGCTGCATGCCGGCGATGAGCTGCTTCGCACGAAATTTGGCGATCATAACAGCTACCGCAGCGGGGATGCTGTTAATGCCATCCGCTGGTCGAACAAGAAACGATTTAAACCCGTATTTGACTTTTACAAAGGCCTTATTGCCCTGCGCAAAGCCCATCCAGCATTTCGGATGGCAGCAAGAGAAGAGATCGAGGAACATATGGAAGTGCTGCGCAGCAGCGATCGGATTATTGCCTACCGGTTAACGCATCATGCCGCACAAGATAGCTGGGGGCAGATCGTTGTGATCGTGAACGGGAATGAGCATGAAATGACGGTTGATCTGCCGCCTACGCCTTACCGCTGGAACATCGTGGTGAATGATCGCCAGGCAGGTACGGATACGATCGAGACGTTGGACCAAGGAGCTATAGCTGTCCCAGGGCTGTCGCTGATGGTGTTGCACGAGGATCAGGCTCAGAAGAAGCAGGGGCTGACTACCGTTGAGATCGAGTATGAGAGACGTGATCAAGTTTATGATGGCTGGAATGTATGGGTATGGGGAACGGGTGTGCAGGATGGGAGCGTGCCATTCTCGAGGGCGGACAGCGGCAAAGCCCGAGCGGTTTTCTACGCGGCTTCCGGAACCGAGCGGGTCGGCTGTATCGTCAGGTTGAATGATTGGGAGGATCGGGAAGGCGAGAACGACTGGTTTATCGATATTCCGCCGGATGAAGCAAAGGTACGGATTTCGCTGCGAAGTCACAAAGACGAAGGCTCTGGGGGCCAAGAGCAGCAGGATATGGCGAGTTAAGGATTGTATCTGTATCGTAAAAAAATAAGGAGCCCTCCTTTTGTACTGAAAGGGGGGCTCCCATTATTTATATTTCAAAAGGGGTACCATTCATTACCCGCTGGATTGAAATTTAAAACATCTGCATCTCATGATTAGTTAGCAGGGAAATAGGGTAATAATGAGATAGACTTTGTTTTCGATAAAGGAGGATGTCACTCATGTCAAAAGGAAACACAGTTCAACTCCAAGCAGATGTTCGTAACGAATTTACACGGGCCTCTCGCCGAGTGCTTCGCGAGAATGGCGGAATCCCCGGCGTCGTATACGGCGGGGGCGAGGAAAGCATCCCGGTTGCAGTTAATTTCAAGGATACGGCCAAGCTGTTTCACACCGGACGTTCGGAGGTATTCCAGCTTGATATTCCAGGCTCCGGTAAAATTCCGGTTTTGATTAAGGACATTCAAAAGAGACGCGGCACTGTATCCCATGTGGACTTTCTGCGGATCTCCATGAATAAGCCGGTTCGTGTCAGCATTCCGGTGGATTATCATGGTACTGCTGTCGGAACCAAATCTGGCGGTATTCTGCAAACCCAGGTGACCGAAATCGAAGTAGAGGGCTTGCCAGGCGAACTGCCTTCTACCCTTGAAGCAGACGTATCTGCTCTGGAGATAGGCGACAAGCTTACGGTTGCAGATATTAAAGTACCGGAGGGTATTACATTACATGCTTCGGATGAGGAGGTTCTCGCAACCGTTATCGTGCCTCGTGCCGTTGAGGCTGCAGAGACAGAGGATGAAGCGGACGCTAAGGAAGCGAATGCGGGAGAGACAGCCGAAGAATCATAATATGCACATGTAAAAAGGCGTTTGCTTTGCTGGTATTCAGCAAAGCAAGCGCCTTTTTGTCAGGAATTTTGAATGTTGAAAATTCTATTTAACCTTTCGATCATGGATGCCTTTATAACTCACCGGAGCGTCTCCAAAGTATTTGTTCCAAATGGTCAAATACGTTCCGTCCTGCTGCATGGTGGCCAGTGCGTTATCAACGGCAGCCACGAGATCCGGATTCCCTTTTACAAAGGCTGCGGAAATCTCGAACACCTGATTGGCGGATTCAGCGGTAGCAACCGGCAGATCAGGGAACTGCTGCTTCAGGTTGGTCACGGATAACTGGTCCGAAATGACGGCATCCAGCTCTCCATTGGCGAGCTTGTGGGCTGCGTCTGATATATATTTGATCGGGACGATGTCCGCTCCATGCTTCTTGGCCATATCCTTATAGATTCCGGTGGGGTTCAGGCCGACACGCTTACTCTTGATATCCGAGAAGGTACGGATCTGATCTTCGCCCGAGGAACGCACAAGCAGAACCGGAGTAGAGGATAGATAAGCGACGGAAAAATCATAAAGGGCCCGCCGGTCTGGCCGGTCTTCAATCTGGTTGAAGACCGTGTCGTATTTGCCTTCTGTCAGCCCTGGCAGCAAATTCTCCCACTCGGTTTCAACGAATTCTGCTCTTAGCTCCATATGACGGGCAACCTCTTCAGCGATTTCCACATCGAAACCCGTAAGTCTTCCGCCCGTTCCATGGTAACTGAAGGGGGGATAATCCCGTTCCGTTGCAATTCGCAGGGTTCCGCGTTCCACGGCATTCCGAAGCAGGAAGCCGGTGTTCACCCGGTAAGGGTTTACGCCCATATTGGGGGTTGGCACCCGGTCATTGCTGTTAGGGGTGCAGCCGGTAAGGACTATTGAACCGATCAATGTGAATAAACAGGCAAGACTGATCCAACGTATCGATTTTGTTCCGCGCATGACTCCAGAAACCATCCTTTCTTTATTCACGGTCCTTCGAGGCCCATTTCGTAAAGTTAGGATGTCCCAAAGGATGGTTCGTATATTCGTGAAATCTCGGTACCCGGCAAGAACTTAGGGTCTCTAATCAGATGAAAGAGGAAAATGGACGAAAAAGAGGCTGTGCTTCCTCCGCCTGCAGCAGCAGCGGAAAAGCACAGCCTCTTATCGCTAGATTGGGATGAAACTTAGGTTGACAATGCTTTTGATACAGCGCTTTATGACCCTTAACGGGCCATCCACCCGCCATCAACGCAAAGTACATGTCCGTTCATATAATCCGAAGCGGCGGAAGCGAGGAATACGGCAGGTCCGCCAATATCCTCGGGTTTACCCCAGCGTCCGGCAGGAATACGGTCCGTAATGGAAGTACGTCGTTCCTCATCCTGGCGGATGGCTGCCGTATTATCGGTTTCGATATAACCGGGAGCAATTCCGTTCACCTGGATGCCGCTGGCTGCCCATTCATTAGCCAATGCTTTCGTAAGACCGGCAACACCATGCTTGCTTGCCGTATATCCGGGCACGTTGATTCCGCCTTGGTAGGACAGCATCGAGCAGATATTAATGATTTTGCCGCTGCCGCGTTCAATCATATGTCTTCCGGCCAGTTGGGACAGTAAGAATACAGTATTCAGATTCAAGTCAATCACGTCAAGCCAATCCTGTGTAGCATGATCCTTGGCCGGTGTCCGGCGGATAATACCGGCATTATTCACGAGAATGTCTACATGCCCCGTTAGCTCCAGCGCTTGGTCAAAAGTCTGCTGGAGTTTGCTCTGGTCGCTTAGATCGACCTGAATTTCTGAAGCTTTTCTGCCGAGTGAAGTGATGGCATTTATCGTTTCGGCGCTTGTATTCATGGACACAGCAACGATATCCGCGCCGGCTTCGGCTAGAGCTATCGCGATGCCTTGTCCCAATCCTCTGGCGGAACCGGTGACGATTGCAGTTTTGCCTGATAAATCAAACCTGTTCATGCTCCGTAAATCCCCTCTCACATGCTCTCTATTAGATTAGGCCGGTCGTTATGTTTCATGCAGCGGTTACAGCATGGTAACGCCGGCACCATCATATTGTTTGATCGTCTCGGGAGACAGTTCCGCATCCGTAATGATGCCGCTGATCTCCTGCAGGGATGAAAAAGTCCTTAATGCCGTTTGCCCGAATTTATGATGGTCAACAACGGCATAAACCTCCAGCGAGGTTTCGATTAAGGCCCGTTTGAACGGGATCAAATCCCCGGTATATATGGACAATCCATGATCAAGATGGACGCCCGTCGCGGATATGAAGGCCTTTTGAATGTTCAGCTGGGTTACATACGATACGCCTTCCGGGCCGGCCAGCATATTCCGGACCCGGTAGCCCCCCGGTACGACCAAACGGATATGATTCTTCGTCGCCAGTTCGCTGATGATATAGACATCGTTCGTAATGACCGTTAAAGGCACGTCCTCCAGCCTGCGGGCGATCTCCAGCGTGGTGCTGCCTCCGTCCAGGGCAATGATGTCGTCGGTATTGATATGCTTCAGTGCTTTCAACGCGATTTCGGTTTTTTCATTCGGGTGCTTGGCAAGTGGTTCTTTGGACGGCAGGATGCCGAATTGATCGCTGTGCGCAAGCACAGCCCCGCCATGCACACGAACGATTAGACCCTGTTCCTCCAGCTTGGTCAGATCCTCGCGAATCGTTTTTCCGGTTACCTGAAGCTGCTGGCTTAGGTCGGCGACAGTCACTTCTTTATGGGTTAGAAGGTACTCCATTATTTTTTCATATCGTCGTAACGGGTTCATCTGAATCTCAACTCTTCCGTGGGTTAATGGATAATCCCCTCTATTTTAAATCTTTTATGGACACCGGGTCCATATCATCATAACGTTTATTATCTCCGGCCATACCCCAGATGAAGGTGTAGTTGCTTGTGCCTACGCCGCTGTGGATCGACCAGCTTGGCGAAATCACGGCCTGTTCATTGCGCATAACGATGTGCCGCGTTTCATTAGGTTCGCCCATCAGATGGATGACCACCGCTTCTTCCGGTAAATCAAAATAGAGATAAGCCTCCATGCGTCTTGGATGGGTATGGGCAGGCATCGTGTTCCACATGTTTCCTTCTTTCAGGAGGGTCATACCCATAACAAGCTGAGCGCTCTCAATGCCTTTTTGATGGATGAAACGATAGATCACACGATCATTGGAATTTTTGATATCGCCCAAAGCGCTGGAATCAGCTTCCTCCAAAGTGGCTTTAGCTGTCGGGAATGTTTGGTGCGCCGGCGCAGAGTTCAAATAGAATTTGGCTGGGTTGGATGGATCCGTGCTTTTAAAAATAACCTCTTTCGTACCCATGCCAACGTACAAGCATTCTTTGTTGTTCAATTCATGCTCTGCACCGTCAACCAGCACGGTACCATGTCCGCCAATGTTGATAATGCCAAGCTCACGGCGTTCCAGGAAAGAGGAAACACCCAATTCTTTAAGTTCCGTTTCCAGTTTGACCTGCTCTCGAACGGGAGCTGCGCCACCGATAATCATACGATCTTCGTGCGTCAGGACAAGCTCCAGCTTGTCAGGCGTAAACAGAACTGGGATATGGAATTCCTTGCGGAGTCTTTCTGTGTCAAATTGTTTCACTTCGTTCGGGTGTGAGGCATAACGTCTTTCCATGTTCATTCATCTCCTCAAGATTGTATTTTAATGAATTTTATAATGTTCATATATGTACAAATTACTCCATTTACGTTCATATTACAAGAGCTAAATATAAAATGAACAAAAATTATACCTGGTGAACATTGAGCTGAGTCCATTCATATCTGACTGAACTTGGAGCAGAAAGGGAAGAATTAGCATCAGATGAGGAATGCGCAGGCTGCCCTGAAATGATTCTCCAGCGAGGCAGCTATAAAGTGAACAAGGTACGACTAGGAGATTGATAATCTGATGAAAAGAATGATTGTTATCGTAACAGCTATGCTTGCAGTGACCGGTTCTCAACATGTGGCTGATGTCCCGCACTATCCTTTTCATCAAACCAGGGAACAGGAAGTCTGGATGAGGTCGGAGAATGAACGCGATCAGTCCTGGGTCAATATCGCCCATCGGGGGGCATCGGGTTATGCCCCGGAAAATACGATGGCTTCTTTTGTTAAAGCCTTAGATATGGGAGCGGATATGCTGGAACTGGATGTCCAATTGAGCAAGGATGGACAGGTCGTCGTGATTCATGATTCTACGGTTGAGCGAACCACCAATGGGGAAGGAGAAGTAGGCGATTTAACCTTCGAGGAACTGCGTAGGCTGGATGCAGGTTCATGGTATGATTCGGCGTTTAAAGGAGAAGTCATTCCCGCTTTGGCAGAGGTGCTTGAGCATTTCGCGGGGCGTATCGGGCTGTTGATCGAATTGAAATCTCCCTCCCGGTATCCGGGTATCGAACAAAAGGTTGCAGACGATTTGAAAAGGTATATCATCGGCGCTGACGGTGGTGAGCGGTACAAGGATCTGATCATCGTGCAGTCAGCAGATACGGACTCGCTGCTTCGGTTCCGCAAGCTGATGCCCGATATCCCGCTGGGCGTTGTTATCACCAGTGCGGGTGACTTATCCAAGCAGCGGTTGGAAGATATGAAGGCTTATGCGGAGTATGTGAATGTATCGATGAGGCTGGTATCCAAAGGGCTGGTCCAAAAGATACATCAATCCGGGATGAAAACGATGGTCTGGACCATTCGGGATATGCTGCAAATTCCTTATGTGCTTCAAATTAACGTGGATGGGATTATTACGGATTACCCGGATCGGGTACCGATATCCTATACGAAATGATCATAATTAAGGGTTGTCACTTGGGTTCGTTTTTTCACCTGCAGGGACAGCTCTTCTTTTTTTTGTATTCAACGAAAAAAAAATCTGCACAAACCGTGTTGACATTATTGAACTACAGTTGTAGTATTGATTTGTAACTACAGTTGTAGTTTATAAAAATAAAAAATCATAGGAGAGGAGCATTACCAAATGAAGGCAGCAACGAAAGTAGCAATCGCGACACTAAGCAGCATTTTATTAATGGGTTCTTCCGTAAGTCTCGCGGCGAAGGTGCAGTCCAACGAGAAAGCCCAAGAAGCCAATGTTAAAAAAACAGACGAAGCAGCCAAGCCTATATCTGCAGAGGAAAAAAAGTTTATCGAATCTGAGATCCAGAGAGTGAAGGAGTTGGCCCAAGAATCGGGTGATATGTATGTCCTGTATCATAAGTACCCGAAATTAAATAGCGGATTTGATATTAGCTATTGGGGAGGGATTCATGAATTCACAACATACGAGGACTACTTGAAAAAAGCTTCAACCCTGAAGGGATCCATTCTGCAGCAGCCTGCCAACCTGCCAAAGGGATATAAGTTTTTATCAGCGGTCATTGAAGGTCCGATCGAAGGAAAGTTCGTTGATGAAGTAAGGGCCGAAGGTAAGAAGAGCGGAAAGCCCATCTATGTGAAAAAGATCGATTGGAAAGAGGCGGCAACCATCCGTCTTAAATATGCGAGCGGAAAAGACACGCTGGGCTTTTCCAAGGATACGGTAGATTCGAAGGGAAGCAAGAAAAAAGGTTTCTTTGACGATAAGCTGCCGAAGCAAGTCTTTCCAAAATACGTTTTTTGGAATGATGGCGGCAAATTCGAATACAGCATTTCAACCTCCTCTTTGGATATGTCCAGGAAACAGAAGATCGAAATGCTAAAAGCAGCCGTGAAAAAATAACATTTTGCGCCAGCTATATTTTTTCTCGGACAGGCGCTCCAAAATACGATGACATGGGTTCTTTTGCAGATCATCATGCCCACAGGCGGTGCGAATCATTTTTTCGTGTAACAAAAACGAGAAATTACGCTCTGCCAAACAAGTTGACATTACTAAACTACAAATGTAGCATGTGTATTATAACTACATATGTAGTCTGAGTAAATTGACTTTGGAGGTTTCATGCATGAATCAAATACCACCGATTACGGATGCAGAGCTGGAAATTATGCGCGTATTGTGGACAAATCCGGACTGCCCTTCCAGCGAGGTCGTAAAACAAATGACGGATCGAATGGGGTGGAGCCCCAATACGACCCGGACGCTCCTAAGTCGTCTGGTGCAGAAGGAAGCAGCGGGTGCGAAACTGGAAAAGGGTTCAAAGCGCACCCAACTATTTTATCCGATCATCAGCGAGCAGGAGTATCTGCAGTCCGAAACCAAATCCTTCATGAAAAAGCTTTATGGGGGATCTTTAAAGCCGATGCTGGCCAACTTTCTGCAGGATAAAAAACTGAATGCGCAAGAAATCGAGGATCTAAAGGCATTGTTTGACGATAACCGCAGCGACGGGGAAACAGAAAAGAGAGAGCCCTGATGAGTCCTACATTGCATGAACATTTATTGTCTTTTTTTGGCTGGGTGATTCGCGGATCGTTCATGGCCTCCATCCTGATCGTACTTGTGCTGATTCTACAGTTTCTATTAAGAAACAAAATTGAGGCCAGATGGAAATATTGGCTTTGGCTACCTGTAGCCATACGTTTGCTGCTCCCTTGGGCTCCGGAATCCTCGCTTAGCCTGTACAATGTTTTGTCTTTGGAGGCCATAGCACCCGGTATTCATCAACAAACTCAAGTTTCATCGGGTGGGAAGGAAGCGGGGAGAATAAGCGAGGCGACGGTTCATGTTGAGCGCTCTATAAACCCGGGAGCAAGCGGAACCTCGGAAGTACCTGCTCCATCCCTTGAATCGGGACTCGTGCAGGAGAGCGGCTTTTGGTGGAATGGGTTCAACCAAATAGGCTTCACCAATACGCTGATTGCGGTTTGGTTTGCGGGCGTGCTGCTTCTTGCCGCGAAAACGGTATACGACCAGCTTCGATTGAAACAAGCCCTGCGCGCGGGCCGAAAGATAGATACGCCTTTTCTATCGGCAGTGTTTCACGAGACGAAACAGCAATTAGGCGTGAAGCAAAAAGTGCAATTTCTGTCCAGCGAGCGAATTCCTGGACCTGCCGTGGTCGGTTTTAGCAAGCCGGCGATCGCCATTTCGCCCAGTCTGCTCATCACGCTGAAAAAAGATCAACTTCAATATATTCTGGCGCATGAGTTCGCACATATTCAGCGGCGGGATGTCGCCGTGAACTGGTTGATGCATACCATCCTGATCATCCATTGGTTTAATCCGTTATTATGGCTAGCCGTACGTAAAGCAAGACAGGATCAGGAGATGGCTTGCGATGCATGCGCCTTGAATCGGATGAGCCCGCAGCAAAACAATGCATACGGACAAACGATCATCCACGTGTTGGAGCATTTTTCAGGAAACCAACGCCAGCCGGGGCTTGCCGGCCTGTCCGCCACACATAAACAAATGAAAAGGAGACTTACGATGATTAAACATTTTCACAAAAAATCATACCGTCTATCCATTCTGGCGATGGGGATGATTATCGCGCTTGGCAGCGTGACATTGGTTAATGCTAAGGAAAGCGATGCAGGGAGCGTAACACCAAAGGCTTCCGTGCAATCGGAACAGGATTTAAAAGCTACTGATATGATCTATCCCGAGGGAGATATAGACCGCGAGCTCTACAAGAAAGAACTGGAAAAGGCGCAGAAAAAAGCAGAAGTTGCAGCCAAGGCTCTAACTCCAGAGGAAAAGAAGTATATCGAAGCTGAGACCAATAGAGTGAAGAAGCTAAGTAATGAGACAGGCGATATGTACGTTCTGTATCATAAATATAAGGATCTTAACAGCGGACTCGACCTAAGTTATTGGGGAGGGATAGAAACATTTACCGCTTACGAGGACTACTTGAAAAGAGCTTCCACGCTGGAAGGTTCCATCCTGAAGCAGCCCGCCAACTTGCCGGAGGGATATAAGTTTTCCAAAGCGAGAATTGAAGGTCCAACTGAAGGCAAGTTCCTTGAGGAAGTAAGGGCCGAAGGCAAGAAGAGCGGAAAACCCATCTATGCGAAAAAGATAGATTGGGAAGAGGCGGCAACCATCCGTCTTGAGTATACGAACGGGAAAGACACACTGGCCATTTCAAAGTATACGTTGGACTCAGAGGGAAGTAAGAAGAAAGGCTTCTTTGAGGATGACTTCCCGGCGCATATCTATCCAAAATACGTGTTTTGGCATGAAGGCGGCTTCGAATACAGCATTTCAGCCACATGGGATATGTCCAAAGAACAGAAGATCGAAATGCTGAAAGCAGCGGTGCAGAAATAATATTTTGAGCAAGTCATTAAGCATCACAACCAATCCGGGAAATCCGGTGGCGAAAAAAAACTGATCCAAGATCCTGATTCGAAGGCCCAATATACGATTAAATAAAAAAAGCCTGGTTTTCCAGGCTTTTTTTATTTTGATCTTGCTATTTTTGAGATGCGGGGGTAGAATGTGAGTGATTCAACTTGTACGTACATTTATAATTTGATCTATATATTTGTTTATAGGTATGTACAAGCTGGCGAGCAAGCATTCATACAGGAGGCGTTATAATTATGAATTTGAAACCGCATTCTTTTTGGTTCGTCACCGGAAGCCAGCACTTGTATGGTCCCGAAACGCTGGAGCAGGTAGCTGAGCATTCCCGCATCGTGGCAACGGAGTTTGATAAAGATCCTGTATTTTCCTATCCCATTGTGTTCAAGCCGATCGTAACGACACCCGATGAAATATACAACCTGATTCTTGAGGCCAACAATGATGAGTCCTGCGCAGGTATTATGACCTGGATGCACACCTTTTCCCCGGCCAAAATGTGGATCGCGGGTCTATCCCAATTGCAGAAGCCGCTTCTTCATTTCCATACCCAATTCAACCGGGATATCCCTTGGGAAACGATTGATATGGATTTTATGAATTTGAACCAATCCGCGCACGGTGATCGCGAGTATGGTCATATTGGTGCCCGTCTCGGCATTGCTCGCAAGGTGGTTGTGGGCCATTGGGAAGACGGGGAGGTTCGAGGCAGCATTGCCGGCTGGATGAGGACCGCTGCGGCCTATGCCGAAAGCCGCAGGCTGAAAGTGGCCCGCTTCGGCGATAATATGCGCCAAGTGGCGGTAACCGAAGGGGATAAAGTAGAAGCCCAAATCAAGCTTGGCTGGTCCGTGAACGGTTATGGCATCGGCGATCTTGTGCAGTCCATGAATGAAGTCGGCGATGAAGAGGTTAAGGCGCTCCTGAACGAATATGCGGAGTTGTATTCCATAACCAAGGAAGGGCTTAGCGACGATCCCGTGCGCGATTCGATTGCGTATCAAGCCCGGATCGAGATTGCGCTTCGTCGTTTCCTGGAAGAGGGCGGCTTTGGCGCATTCACGACGACCTTTGAGGATCTGCATGGAATGAAGCAGCTTCCGGGACTCGCCGTACAGCGTCTGATGGAGTCGGGTTACGGCTTCGGCGGGGAAGGGGATTGGAAAACAGCTGCCCTGACGCGTGTATTGAAGGTGCTTGCGGGCAATAAAAGCACTTCTTTCATGGAGGACTACACCTATCACTTCGAGCAAGGGAATCATATGATTCTTGGATCGCACATGCTGGAGGTATGTCCGACCATTGCACTGGATAAACCGACGCTGGAAGTCCATCCGCTCGGGATCGGAGGCAAGGGAGATCCCGCGCGACTCGTGTTTAACGGCCAAGACGGCCCGGCGGTTAATGCTTCCCTGATCGATCTGGGTCACCGCTTCAGACTGCTGGTGAATGTCGTGGATGGCGTCAAGGTGGAGCAGCCGATGCCGAAGCTGCCGGTAGCCCGTGTGCTGTGGAAACCGCAGCCATCGCTCCGCGAATCTGCGGAAGCGTGGATATTGGCCGGTGGAGCGCATCACACCGTTCTCTCTTATGCCATGACGGCTGAGCATTTGAGCGATTGGGCGGAGATGGTCGGCATTGAAGCGGTCATTATTGATAAGGATACAACGATACCGCGCTTCAAGAACGAGCTCCGCTGGAGTGAAGCCGCATACCGCCTGCGGTAACTGGTTCTGTCAGCATTCCCCTGGCCTGTGTTACAATAGCGAGATAACTTAGGATTGCAGGTGATCCTAACATAATGAGTGCGTGAGGCTAGAGGTGAATGATGAATAATAGACGGATACCCAAATATATTGTATTAAAAAACGAACTGCTCTCCTGGTTTGAATCCGGCCGGCTTCAAGCGGGCAAACAAGTTCCTTCGGAGCATGAAATCGCCGACCAGTTCGGCGTAAGCCGCCAGACGGTCCGCCAAACCTTCGGCGAGCTGGAGAAGGAAGGCTGGCTGGAACGGATTCAGGGCAAAGGGACGTTCGCTAGAAATCCCGAGCGGCGGGAGAGCAAGCAGGTTAAGACGATTGGTATCATAACAACCTATATCTCGGATTATATTTTCCCGCATATCGTTCGGGGAGCGGAGGCGGAGCTGCGCAGCAAGGGATACCGCCTGCTGCTCTCCAGTACCGATAACAACAAGGAGAAAGAGATGGAGAGTCTTCAGCTCATGACCAGTCAGCCGCTTAGCGGGCTGATTATCGAGCCGACCAAGAGTGCGGAGGGCAACCCGAATTTGACGTATTTCCTATCCCTGCAGGAGAAGGGAATCCCGTTTTTGATGATCAATGAGAAGTATCGGGAGTTGGAATGTCCTTGTCTGAAGCTTGATGATGAGCTTGGCGGTTACAAGGCTACACGTCATTTGATCGAGAACGGACACCAGGCGATCGCCGGATTCTTCAAACGGGACGATCTTCAGGGTGTGAACCGGCTGAAAGGCTTCTTACGTGCGCATCGCGAGGCGGGAATTCCCGTTTCGCCGGAGCGGGTGGTTACGTATACAACGGAACAGAAGGGAAGTTTTCCGTATGATCAGGCCGTCCAGTTGCTGAAGCAGCCGGATGAGCTGCGACCGACGGGGTTTGTATGTTATAACGACGAGCTGGCTGTGTCTTTAGCAGAGGCTGCCGGACAATGCAGGCTGCAAATCCCGCAGGATGTGTCCCTGGTCGGGTTCGATGATTCAACGCTAGCCGAAGCTTCCGGCGTGAAGCTGACAACGATGACCCACCCGAAGACAGAGATGGGGATTATGGCGGCCAGACAATTAATTAGCATGATTGAGTATCATAGCGTTATAGAGGATACGGTATTTCAACCGGAGCTGGTGGAGAGAGAATCGGTGAAGAAACGGTAGAGGATAAGGGAGTGAAAGGTCCGAAGTTTCGGACCCTTGTTTGCCAACTTGTACGTACAACTACATTTTTGAAATATAGAGAGGAGCGGTTGTTCATGTTGGAGGATTTAAAGCAGCAGGTGCTGGAGGCGAATCTGGAGCTTCCGATGCACGGACTCGTTACCTTTACATGGGGAAATGTAAGCGGTATCGACCGTGAACAGGGACTGTTTGTCATTAAGCCAAGCGGCGTGCCTTACGAGGATTTAAAAGCGGACGACATGGTCGTGCTGGATTTGAAGGGAAATGTCGTTGAAGGCGATTTGCGGCCCTCCTCCGATACCCCGACACATCTGGTCCTCTATCAGAACTTTAAAGAGATCGGCGGAATTGTGCATACCCACTCTCCATGGGGAACGAGTTGGGCTCAAGCCGGACGCGCGCTTCCTGCTTACGGAACAACGCACGCCGACTATTTTTATGGGGAAATTCCGGTTACGCGGCCCATGACCCGCGAAGAAATCGAGGGGGCCTACGAGTTGGAGACGGGCAACGTCATTGTTGAGCTATTCGCAGACCTGGATCCGAACATGGTGCCTGGCGTGCTTGTCCATTCACATGCGCCATTCGTGTGGGGCAAGGATGCGCATAACGCGGTTCATAATGCGGTAGTGTTGGAGGAGTGCGCCAAGATTGCAGCCCGGATGCAGCAGATTAATCCGGAAACCGAACCGATGGATCAGACGCTGCTGGATCGCCATTTTTTACGGAAGCATGGAGTTAATGCCTATTACGGTCAAAAGTAACGCTTGTATTCATCATTCATGATTTCATCTGTAGGAGGAAATGAGATGGGGAATAAATACACCATTGGTGTCGATTACGGAACGCAGTCCGGGCGTGCGGTGTTGGTTAATCTGGCTGACGGGCAGGAAGTAGCGAATCATGTTACGCCTTACCGGCATCATGTCATCGATGAGTTTTTACCGGTTTCAGGGAAGAAGCTGGAGCACGACTGGGCGCTTCAGCATCCGGGCGATTATCTGGAGGTTCTAAAGGTATCCGTGCCTGCCGTCATCCAGCAATCCGGGATTGATCCGGCGGATGTGATTGGCATCGGCATTGATTTTACGGCTTGCACCATGCTGCCCGTTGACGAGCTTGGGGAGCCGCTCTGCTTCCAACCGGAGCTGGCCGACCAGCCGCACAGCTGGGTTAAGCTGTGGAAGCATCATGCCGCCCAGCCGGAAGCGGACAAGATCAACGCGATTGCCGCCGAGCGCGGAGAAGCCTTTTTGCCCCGTTATGGCGGTAAGATTTCTTCCGAATGGATGATTGCAAAGGTCTGGCAAATTCTTGACGAGGCACCGGCGATCTATGAACGTACGGATAGATTCTTGGAAGCTACCGATTGGGTCGTTTCCCAAATGACAGGCCAGATTGTCCGCAACAGCTGTACGGCTGGCTACAAGGCGATATGGCATAAGCAAGACGGATATCCAAGCAAGGAATATTTTAAGGCACTGGATCCCCGGTTGGAGGATCTGGCCGATACGAAGCTGCGCGGAGAGGTCCGCTCCCTTGGGAGCAGCGCAGGCGGTCTGACTGAGAAGATGGCGGTGATGATGGGCTTAACTCCAGGGATTGCTGTGGCCGTCGGTAACGTTGATGCTCATGCCGCGGTGCCTGCGGTCGGTGTTGTCACACCGGGCAAGCTGGTGATGGCGATGGGTACATCGATCTGCCACATGCTGCTCGGTACCGAAGAGAAGCAGGTTGAAGGCATGTGCGGTGTCGTCGAGGATGGCATCATTCCCGGATTATACGGTTATGAAGCCGGGCAATCGGCAGTAGGCGATATTTTTGAATGGTACGTCGAGGAAGCGCTTCCTGCGTATGTAAAAGAAGCTGCGTCCGAGGAAGGGATTGGCGTGCACCAATGGCTTGAGCGGGAAGCGGCTGCATACAAGCCGGGTCAAACCGGTCTGCTCGCACTGGATTGGTGGAACGGCAATCGTTCCGTGCTGGTGGATACGGATCTGACCGGGCTGATGTTAGGGATGACGCTGTTGACAAAGCCGCAGGAAATCTACCGCACCTTGCTTGAGGCGACCGCATTCGGCACGCGCAAAGTCGTGGACGCTTTTCATGAGAACGGTGTCGCCGTGGATGTCCTGTATGCATGCGGCGGACTGCCGCAAAAGAACCGTCTCTTGATGCAGATTTATGCGGATGTCACCAATCGCGAAATCATGGTGGCTGATTCCAAACAGACGCCGGCGCTTGGCGCCGCGATGTTCGCCGCAGTCGCAGCGGGTCAGGCGCAAGGCGGGTATGATTCGATTATCGATGCCGCCGAGAAGATGGCACGGGTGAAGGAAGAGACCTTCAAACCGATTCCGGAGCATGTGGAAGTGTATGAACAGCTGTATCAGGAGTACAGCAAGCTGCATGACTATTTCGGCCGGGGCGAAAACAACGTGATGAAGCGGCTGAAGCGGATTAAGCAAACGGCTGAATAGGCTGGCCGGCGAGAGCAAAACCATATGAGGACCGAACCGCCCTCATATGGAGGGCGGGACGTCCTTTGAGACAAATATAGACCAGAGTTTGAATAAACAACATGGGATGGGGCGAAGGGAGGAGCTGCATGACGGATTACTTGAACGATGCAAAAGGTTTAATGAACCGGATTAGGGAGCTGCAGCCCGCGTTCCGCGGACTAGAAACCATGGCCCTTGAGCCCGGCGCTATGCATGACGTGCCTTCGTATCTTAAACGGCAGGACCTTGGTTCACCGATCGTTGTCGCAGATGCGAATACGTATGAAGCAGCGGGGAAAAAGCTGGTGGAGAGCTTGGAAGCCGCTGGCCAAAAGACTCGGCTGTGTCTGATTGAGCCGGATGAGCAAGGCGACGTTGTGGCGGATGAACGCTCCTTGATGCAGCTGTTTATCGAAGTGGAGCCTGAAGAGACAGGATGCCTGGTCGCTGTGGGATCCGGGACCATTCATGACATTACGCGCTTTGTGAGTCATCGGAGCGGCAAGCCGTTCATCTCGGTACCTACGGCACCTTCGGTTGACGGCTTTACTTCGGCGGGCGCGCCGATCGTGGTCCGGGGAGTCAAGCAAACCTTTGCGGCCACGGCTCCGATCGCGATATTCGCCGATCCGGACATTCTAGTGAAGGCACCGCAGCCGCTGGTAGCGGCAGGTTTTGGCGATATGCTCGGCAAATACACATCGCTGCTGGATTGGAAATTCTCTTCGACCACGGCCGGTGAGCCCTATGATGATCAAGTGGCAGCCATTACGGAGAGGGCGCTTCAAGCTTGCATTCAGCATGTGGAAGCGATCGGCCAGCGCACGGACGAAGGCATCCGCATTCTGATGACGGCTTTGATCGAGTCGGGGATCGCGATGCTGCTGTTCGGTCAGTCCCACCCTGCCTCCGGGGCGGAACATCATCTCTCGCATTACTGGGAGATGGAGTACTTGCGCCGCGGCAACCGGGCCCTGCTGCATGGTGCCAAAGTGGGGGTGGCCTGCAGCGAAATATCGAGCCTATATCACGACGCGGCCGATAAGAGAGTGTATCCTAATGCCAAGCCTACGCATTGGGAGACATATGGAGAGCAGGTTCGGGAGTGGCTGCGCAAGGTCCCTTCGAAGGAGAAAATTGCCGATCTGCTGCGGCAAGCCGGAGGTCCTTCCACCCTGCAGGAGCTGGGCATCGATGACGGGCTGTTCCGGGAGAGCCTGCGGGAGGCGCACAATCTGCGCGACCGGCATACCATTTTGAGGGCGCTGAACGAGGAAAAGGTTGAGGTAAGGTCATAAGGAGAGTTATTTATAGCGGATTGCAAGATGCGAACTAAAGATTGCACAGTGATCGATTCTGGTTTTGCTATTCGCGTCTTTATAGTAGAGATTATGTTTTGTCAAAGAAGAAAGGGACTTTCACTGATCATTGAAAGTCCCTTTTTTGTGTTTTGAAATTCAGTATATTATTTTGGACGCGCGGAGCAGATCGCCGGAGAAAATTTCGGTGATTTTTTATTGTATATGCCGAAACAGATAGAATAAGAACACTTAGAAAATAATAAACATAATTTACGGATATATAGAAAATTATTTTCTTGTAAGCATTTACATTTAACTTTTTGTTTGATAGGCTATGGATAAAGCAGCAAATCATACATCACTAAATCAGAAGGAGCGAGGATGATATGGGAAACAGGCTGAAGTATGATGTGGTGGTCATGGGCGGCGGCATATCGGGAGCAATGGCAGCCGTTGCGGCATCGAGTTTAGGGGTGAAAACGCTGATCGTAGAGTCCCATGGGTTTCTGGGCGGGACACTTACTGCGAATGGGGTAGGGCCGATGATGACATTCCATGCGGGAGAGAAGCTTGCCATTCAAGGGTTTACAGATCAGCTGATTGAACGGCTGAAGAAGCAGGGCAAGTCGCCGGGGCATATTTTCGATACGGTTGGCTTTACGTATTCGGTTACCCCGTTCGATGCCGAAGCGATGAAGCATGAGCTGGAGCTGATGGTCACCGAGAGCGGAGGGGAGATTCTGTATCATACGATGCTGGCTGGCGTGAAGACCGAGGGCGGACGAATTGTCAGCATCACAGTATGCAATAAATCAGGTTTGAGCGACATCGAGGCCTCCGTGTTCATCGACGGGACGGGAGACGGCGATTTGTCCGTCGGGGCGGGAGCCGAGTTCACTAAGGGCAGGGAGTCCGACGGGGCCATGCAGCCGATGACATTGAAGATGAAGATGTACAACGTCGATATTCCGAAGGTAAAACAATATATTCACGCCCACCCGGAAGACTTTCCACTGTATCAGGGCGACACGTCCATCATTGAGAAGGCGCCTCGCTTGTCGGTAGGCGGGTTCGACAGTCTGTTCAAGCTGGCGAAGGAGAGGGGCGAGATCTCGATTCCGCGAGAGAATGTGCTATTCTTCGAGACCAACAACCCGGGCGAGGTCATCCTGAATACGACCCGGATCCTCGGTCATGATCCGACGGATGCGTTCAGTCTGAGCAAGGCGGAGATGGAAGGGCGGAAGCAGTGCCGCGAGCTAGAGCTGTTCATGCGCAAGTATATTCCGGGCTTTGAGCATGCGGTCGTGGAATCGACCGGCCCGAATATTGGCATTCGGGGATCCCGCCAGATTAAGGGCGTGTACACGCTGACGGCCGATGATTTGCTGGAACAGCGGCTGTTCGAAGATACGATCGCGCATTCTGGCTACCCGATCGATATCCATAGTCCGGACGGAGAAGGTACGAAGCATCAGAAGCTGGAATGGGGCGGTATGTACAGCATTCCTTACTCCTGTATGGTCACGGATTCTGTGCAGAACCTGATCGTCATCGGCCGATGCATTTCGGCCACCTTCGAAGCGCAGGCAGCGATGCGGACGACACCGACGACGGGGGCGATCGGCCATGCCGGCGGGGTAGCATCCGCGTTGGCCGCGAAGAAAGGCATTCGCGTCCGGGATGTGGACATCAAGGAAGTGCAGTCCGTGCTGAAAGCACAGGGCGCTTATTTAGAAATATAGATGAAGATTAGCCTATTGAGAACTTGATTCGAGAGGAGAATACAACGTGACATCTTTCATGTGGGTTCAAGCCATCGGCATCTTACTTGTTTTTCTTGTGTTTGTCGGGTTAATGATGACCCGGAAGCTTCCGACCATTCTGGCCCTGCCCTTGATGGCGATTCTGTTTGCCGTCATTGCCGGCGTGCCGTGGATGTCGAACGATCCCGAGACGACCACGATTGCCAAGACGATTCTCTCATCCGGCTCGATGAGGTTATCGGGCGCCATCGCGGGCTTGGTGTTCGGGGCCTGGTTCGGACAAATTTTGAATAAAGTCGGCATTACCAAGTCGATTATTCGAAAAGCGGCCGAGCTTGCAGGTGACAAGCCGATGCTGATTGCGGTCCTGTTTTTCGCAACCGCATCCATTATCTTCTCGGCGGCCGGCGGACTGGGTATGGTCATCCTAGTTGGTACGATCGTCATTCCAATTATGCTGACGGCGGGCATCTCCCAGTTTGTCGCATCCATCGTCGTTATTTCCGCCGTCGGCGTCGGCGCGCTGTTCAACGTCTCCAACTGGGCCGTTTATGTCGATGTGCTGGGCCTCCCGGTTCAGACGATTGCGGATTATACGCTGGTCGCCGCTCTGCCGCTCATTGTTGTGTCGCTCGGGATGATTATATTCTACATCCGGCGGGACGGCAAAGGCCGCAAAGCATGGGCGATGCCGACGGCATCCGGAGGAGAAGGCAAAAAAGTGCCTGCTTTTGCCCTCATCAGCCCGCTTGTGCCGGTCATTCTCGTCTTTGCATTCAAGCTCGACATTGTCCCGGCGGTGGTCATCGGCGCGTTGGTTACGATACTGCTGACCTGGCCGAAGCGGCCGATTCATGTCCTGTCCAGTGCGCTGGTGGAAGGGATTCAGGACGTTGCCGGCGCGATGGCGCTCATGATCGGCATCGGCATTTTGTTGAATTCCGTTATGGCGCCACAGGTGTCGGCACTGATCAGCCCGTTGATTGAAGCTGTGCTACCGACCAACCCGTTGATGTACATTCTGTTCTTTACGTTGCTATCTCCGCTCGCCATCTACCGCGGGCCGCTGAACGTATGGGGCCTTGGCAGCGGTATTGCCGCTCTGTTCGTGTCGGCGGGTATGACCCCGGTCGCGGCGATGCTGGCGCTGCGCGTCGTCAGCAACGTGCAGGCCGTATCCGACCCGACCAACTCGCATAATGTGTGGGTCGCGGATTTTACGAAGAGCGACATTAACGATATTTTGAAAAAGACGCTTCCTTGGATGATGGTTGCGGTGCTGATTTCGATGGTGTTGGGTTCATTCATGGTCTTTTAGAAGCAGATAGAATCCGGGCGGAGACTTACGAGTGTCTGCCCGTTGTCGCAGGAGGAGAACGATGGAGAGAAGAAAAGTAAGGGTCGGGATTGATGTCGGAGGCACCTTCACAGATGCGGCCGTCATTGACAATGAGACGTACGAGGTTATCGGGAAGATGAAAATTCCGACGACACATCATGACGAGGATGGCGTGGCAAAAGGGATTGTACAAATATTGAAGCGGATTTTGGAGAGCGAGGGCATTGCTCCGGATGATGTGACCTTTATCGCCCACGGGACAACGCAAGCGACGAACGCCTTGCTGGAGGGGGATGTGGCCCGTGTCGGCATTATCGGCATGGGTTCCGGACTTGACGGCATGAGCGCGCGCTCGGAGTCGAATCCCGGGGACATTGAGCTGGCGCCGGGCAAATATTTGAAGACGTACCATACGTACCTCGATTCCAAAAATTTGCGGGATGAGGTTATCGAAGCGGCGATTGACGAGCTTGCGCGACAGGGGGCGGAAGTGATCGTCGCTTCCGAGGCGTACAGCGTTGATGATCCGGCCAATGAGCTTCGTGTCGTCGAGATAGCGAGCCGCAAAGGCATGTATGCTACCGGCGGGCATGAAATTTCCCAGTTGTATGGACTCAAGACACGGACAAGAACAGCGGTCGTGAATGCATCTCTCATTCCGAAAATGATGGAAACGGCGAACATGACGGAGAAATCCGTCAAACATGCGAATATTCAATCCCAGCTCATGATTATGCGCTGCGACGGCGGCGTTATGAGTATCGACGAGGTGCGAAAACGTCCGATATTGACGATGCTGTCGGGACTTGCCGCCGGTGTTGCCGGTGTGCTGATGTATGAAAAGGTGTCGGACGGCATCTTTTTCGAGGTCGGCGGCACAAGCGTCGATATTTCCGTCATCAAAAACGGGAAGGTCATGATCAAGAATGCCCAAGTCGGCGGCCACCGGACTTATTTGCAGTCCTTGGATGTCCGGACGCTTGGCATTGCCGGCGGAAGCATGATTAAGGTGGCGAACGGGAACATCATCGATGTCGGCCCGCGAAGCGCCCATATTGCGGGCCAGGAATACGAGGCGTTCGCCGGGGCGGAGCAGATCGTCAATCCGAAGGTCAAGTTCGTCAGCCCGCGGGAAGGGGATCCGGCCGAATATATTATTTTGGAGAGTGAGACCGGCAAGGAATTCTCCTACACACTGGCCGGCGCGGCCAACATTCTCGGCTATATTCCGGAGGGCGATTACGCGCGAGGGAACAAGGAAGCGGCCGTGCGGGCATGGGAAGCCCTTGCTGACCATGTAGGCCTGAGCATCGAGGAGGCCGCCAGACAGGTTATGAATATCGCGATTGATAAGACGATGAAGACCGTCAATGAGATGATCGAAGACTATGAGCTGGATCGCTCGTTTGTGACGTTGGTCGGCGGCGGAGGCAGCGGGGCCGTGCTCGTTCCGGCGATGGCGGAACGGGAGCAGTTCCGCTTCCAGATCGCGAATAATGCGCCTTATGTATCGACCATAGGCGTCGCCCTTGCGATGGTGAAGGAGCAGTTGGAGAGAACCGTCGTGAATCCGACGGAAGAGGATATCAAGCGCATTCGGTCCGAGATCGTCGAGCGCATCGTCAAATCCGGCGCCAGTGAGGATACGGTCGAGGTAACGATCGAGATTGATAGCCAGAAAAATATTTTGCGGGCAGTCGCTACCGGCTCGACAGAGCTTCGCTCCAAAGATCTGGGTCAGCAAGCGCTGTCTGTCGAGGAGATGGCCGCCATAGCCGCTAGCTCAGTCGATCAACCGGCGGCCAGCATGATGCTGGCGTCCCAGTGCGGCCGATGGAGCCTATTCGCCTGCGAGGAGACGAAGAAATCATTTTTCGGACTGATCAAGAAGAAAACGACCTATGTGAGCGTGCTCGATCGGGAAGGCGTCGTTCGGTTCAAGAAGGGGAACGTCCACTTCGCGAAGCTGACCAAGGCTCAGTTCGGGGACCGATTACAAGATTTTTTGGATGACAATACGATCTACTCCGATGCAAACGCGACGATCCCGAAGGTATTTGTCTTTTATCGGGAGAAGATGCTCGATTTGACCGGAATGCAGACGAAGGAGCAGTTGATGTCGATTCTCGAGATCGAGACGGAGATGCTGACACAGGAAGAAGAATTGATCGCCGTTGTTTATCAGTAAGGAGGGGAAGGTATGCCGGAGCCGGACGAGGTTATTCGCCGATTGATGGAAGAGGAAGGGGCTGATGAGTTGCTGGCGTGCGCGGAGCTGGAGCAGGACCCTCTTTTCCACAAAATACCGAAGGATCGAATAGCGTACTATGTAAGCATGTCACTTAAACGGGGCAGAGAGACGGCGGCTGGCTATAAGAACAAAGGCAAGTCCATCCGGGAGCTGTGTCAGATGGAAGGCTTACAGTATCAAGTGACGAATCGGTCCGGCACTTTCCACAACGTCAGCTTCCGCGCGCAGATTGATTTCGCGAAGAGCCCGCCGGCGATTATCATCTATGCCTCGTCGCTCCGCGATATGCGGCAGGCGTACCGGATGGTGATGGTGAATGGATGCGAGGAGCGGGAACAGGAGCTGGAGCGGCTGATCGACCTTCATTTAGCACATGAGTTTTTTCATTATACGGAATACCGGGCGGGGCAGTTCACGAATGAGACGCTGGAGCCGATTGATATGTTCAAGCTGGGAAGCTGGTATACGAAGAGGTCAAGCATTGTGAAATGCAGTGAAATCGCGGCGCATGCATTCTGCAAAACGATACTGGGCCTGCCCTGCTTGCCGAATGTGCTCGATTACGCGTTTCTTGTAGAGACGAGGGCGATGGATGCAGGTGAGCTTAGCCGGCGGGTGGAATATTGGAAGATGATGTTGGCCTGATTTTATCATTACTTTCCTTGATATGATATAATGGGGTGTACTGGCGAAGTTACCGGATTCGCATTTTTCCCATTGGCAGTCAGGAGGAGGTACCATGTCTTCACAGGTTCCGGCGGTTATCGCAAAAATTGTATCGCAAACTCAAAAACTAACATACGGTGAAAATCAGATCGCCAATTTTGTTATACACAATCCGGAATTCATCACCCGTAACACCATTACGGCTATCGCGAATGAAATCGGTGTGTCCGAGACAAGCATCAACCGTTTTTGCAAAAAGGTGGGCTTCAAAGGATTCAACGATTTTAAAATCGCGTTCGCCCAGGATGCGTTTTACCGGGATATGCAGGCCAAGAAGAAAGAGAGACGCGAGATTAACGTCATTGATGCGCTGGCTCTCGACTATAACGAACTGATCGTTAACACTTCGGCGCTCATTACGGAAGATCAGCTTCATCAAGTGGTCAAGCTGCTGAAGAGCGCGCGCCGAATCCTCCTCATCGGCTTGTTCGATTCGTTCCTCGCGGCCATGGCATTGAAGAACCGGCTCGCGATTATCGGCGTTCATGCTGATGCAATCAATGACAGCAGGGAGATGAAAATCGCGGCCTCCCAATGCGGTCCTGAGGATGTCGTAATTGCCTTCTCGCGTTCAGGTTCGACCCGGGAGATTATCGATGCCGTCAACATCGCGCAGGTCAATCAGGCCAAGACCGTGGCGGTCACCTGTTACGACTCATCAGCGATTACAGAAAATGCGGTGGTCGATATTATTGCGCCGGATAAAATCTCAGTCAATAACAGCGCTTTTATGTCCAACCATATCACGTTTCTGTTTGTCGTCGATCTCATTATGAGCGTTTTCATTTCATCGGATAAGCAGTATTTGAAGAAAAAGCTGGACAGCGAAGGAATATTGGCAAGCGATCAATCGATAACGAATTATTTTCTGTGATTGTAGAAACAAAACGCTCTTGTCGCGCAAATGCGCGGCGGGGGCGTTTTTTAATGCTGCTTATGACTTGATTGTTTTCCGCTTCCAACAATTTCGGTCAATTCGCGGGCAGCAACTACGTCTAAGTTCAGGTGCTGGAAGTCATCGACAATCACTATATCATGAAGCCGAGACGAGCGGTCCGTTAAATATTCAGCATGTCCGCACAAACAGCAGGAGCAGGGTGTCCCTGCTCCTGCTGTTTTCCATACTTTAGTGGATAAACGTATCAAACCAATGCAGATGTTAACCTACTATAGTGATTCTAATTCACCCTTCATTCGACTCTCTAGCCTTCCTTCACATCATACAGTACGCGAGCCAACAGGTCCTGGCTATAGTTGCCGAAATGCTTGCCGTAAATGGTTAAGCCGCGTTTATTAACAGATTGTTCGTTAACGGCGATCCTGAAGGTGAGCTCGCTTTTGTAATCAAGCTGAATCTGGTCCAGACCAACATCCGAGATGCGGCATCCATCGATAAAGCTGCCTTCCTTATTAATTCGGATTAGCTTCAGCATGCCGTATTGGTTCAAATGAGGCGGCCACCATTCGGGGTTGAAAGTACCGCGTTTGTCCCCGAAATCCCCCGGACTTGTCCAGCTGCCAATCTCGATCCCGTTTACGTAAAAGAAAATGTCCGATGGATAATTGTCGCAATATCCCGGCGCCTCGGAGCCAAGCTCTAACGAGAATTGAATCTCGCGGAACGATTGATTGGACTTCAAATAATTCGGGATCCGGTATTCCAGGAACCCTTCGGTAAGCCAGATGATCTCCGAGTTGATCCGCTCCGGATCGGCGAAATAGCGCGGATCGTCAAAATCTCCGATGATGCTGTCCTTGGTGGCAAGCCCGCAGGTCGGGGTTGCCTGGTAATCGCTGTAATGGCCAACCTGAATTTCCACCTCGTATAAGTTATCCATATCCTTGCTGCGAAGATCAACCATCAGGGTGTCTTTATTCAGGTAACAGATCTTCTGAATGCCGTGTTTACCACCCGTGGTATTAATTTCGATCAGGCCACTATCTTCCAATTTCTTGATATGCATGGTAATAGCGCCATTGCTGAGGTTCAGCCTGTTCGCAAGATCGTTTAAGTTTAGACTTTGGTTCTTGGCTAGAAGCTCCAGAATTTGAATGCGAATTTCCGAGCTGAGCGCTTTAAAGATATCAAGCCCGCTCATTAAATCTTTAATGTAGATCATCTTATCTCAAACCTTCTTCCGATTAAAGGATTTATATAACGATGGTAATAGGTACAGAGGGGTAAAGAGGTTTATTTTAAACAATTATAAATCAATATGTGCGTTAAATAAAGATGTGATCTAATTCTTCAAAAATTTCATTAGAAAACCAAGAGTTCCAATACTGAAAAACATTTTATTTCAAGTTATTATAAAAATAATAATTCAAAACACAAAAGGAATCAGTGTTTCACGCCGCCATTTAGCTGATTTTTAGATAATTAATTAATTCATTTCTAATATATATAAATCATTTTATGTTTGTGTATTTACAGCGAACCTCTCATATGATATTTTATATTCGAAAACGAATTCATTCAATATTATTTGAATTGTTTCATAATTATATCAACGGAAGGTGAAGGACTTGGCAGCTGAGAAATTGAAAGCACGTATGATCGTGGATAAGTCGTTTCGGATCGCGCAAGTTGATAACCGCATATATGGTTCGTTCATTGAACATCTTGGCCGCGCTGTATATGGCGGCATTTACGAACCCGGCCATGAAACTGCGGATGCAGGTGGTTTTCGTAACGACGTGAAGGATTTGATCAAGGAACTGGATGTCCCGATTATAAGATATCCCGGCGGAAATTTTGTGTCAGGTTATAACTGGGAAGATGGCGTAGGTCCTGTAGCCGAACGACCGAAACGGTTGGAGCTGGCCTGGAGGACGCTGGAGCCAAACGATGTCGGCACGAATGAGTTTATTTCCTGGGCCAAGGAAGTGGGCTCAGATGTTATGATGGCCGTGAACCTGGGTACTCGGGGGATCGACGCCGCCACAAATCTGCTGGAGTACACCAATCATCCCGGAGGCACATACTGGAGCGATCTAAGACGCAGTCATGGTTATGAACAGCCGCATAAGATCAAAACCTGGTGCCTTGGCAATGAGATGGATGGACCTTGGCAGATTGGACACAAGACCTCGACAGAATACGGCCGACTTGCACTGGAAACGGCAAAAGCCATGCGGCTCGTCGACCCGACCATTGAACTGGTTTCATGCGGAAGCTCGAGCACGGGGATGCCGACATTCCCTGAATGGGAAGCCGTGACGCTGGATCATACGTACGAGGCGGTTGATTACATATCGCTGCATCAATATTACGGTAACCGTGATAACGATACCGCCAACTATCTGGCTCTTTCCCTGGATATGGATCACTTTATTCATACGGTCAAATCCACCTGCGATTACATCAAGGCCAAGAAACGCAGCAAAAAGACGATGTATCTCAGCTTCGACGAGTGGAATGTCTGGTACCATTCTAATGACGCCGACAGGCAGATTGATCCATGGAGCATCGCTCCGCCTCAACTGGAGGATGTGTATAATTTCGAGGATGCGATTCTTGTCGGCAGCATGCTGATCACCTTTCTGCGCCACGCAGACCGGGTGAAGATGGCTTGCCTGGCACAACTCGTCAACGTAATCGCACCGATTATGACCGAGAACGGCGGCCGTTCTTGGAAGCAGACCATCTTTTATCCGTATCTTCACGCTTCGAAATTTGGCCGGGGCGTATCGCTGCTGCCTATCGTCGAGTCACCGAAGTATGATTCCAAGGATTTTACCGATGTTCCGTATCTAGATAGTGCGGTCGTTCATAATGAAGAGGATGAAGAAATTACGATTTTTGCCGTGAACCGTCATCTGGAGGAAGCCTTAGAGCTGGAATGTGATGTGCGCAGCTTTGAAGGCTACCGGCTGCTGGAGCATATCGTGATGGAGCATGAGGATCTGAAAGCGGTGAATACCGCATCCGAGGAAAGAGTCAAACCACATCATCAGGGCGGAGCTAAACTCGATAACGGTATGGTTACCGCAAGGCTTACCAAGGCATCATGGAACGTTATTCGCTTGAAAAAAGCTTAAGGAAAAACAGCGGGCAGTTTTCACCAGGAGCTGCCCCATCTCCCAAACAGTCATATCAAATTACACACATTATGAAAGCGCTTCATTTCTGGAGGGGTAGCAGAAGTACCGATTTTTGAAGTGTAGGTTTGTATGAGCGAAAATTAAGGGAGGTCCAGTAAGATGATGAAAAAATGGATGATTGTATTCACGGTATTATGTATGACATTGTTCTTGTGGGGATGCGGTAAATCGAACAATGCCGGCGGTGAAACCTCGGTTCTGGATGGAGGGGCAGGGGAAAGCGCCACGGAGCTGTCTTATTGGACGTTTGTTGAGCTGCACGGACAGCATTTTGAGAAAATGCTGGGCAAGTGGAATGTCGAGAATCCCGAACGCCAGATTAAGCTGAACGTGACGGTCATGCCGTATGACGACATGCATAACAAATTATCCATTGCGGTTCAATCGGGGACAGGGGCACCCGACATTGCGGATATCGAGCTTGGGAAGTTTCCGGATTTTCTGTCCGGCACGCCGCAGCTGGAACCGCTCAATGATGTGATTGATCCATACCGGGACACCATCGTTAAATCCCGAATTGACCTTTACAGCAAGGAAGATGTGAATTACGGCATCCCGACCCATGTAGGTGCATCCGTTGCCTTCTATAATACCGAGATTTTGGAGGAGGCTGGCGTTAACTATCAGGATATCGCGACTTGGGAGGATTTTAAGCAGGCAGGTATCCAGGTGTATGAAAAAACAGGCAAATACATGGGAACAGCCGATACAAGCGCAGCTTGGCAAGCCTCCATGCTATTGGCCCAGCAAGGCGCGGATCTGACGGACGATTCCGGCAATCCGATCGTGAACTCGGAAGCGATGGTGAAAGCCATGACGCTGCTCAAGGACCTGCAGGATAACAATGTCATAGCAACTATTGCTGGCGGCCAGCCTGATACCGAAGAAGCATATGGAGAGTTTAATGCAGGAAATTACGCTACGGCCTTTATGCCGCTGTGGCAAATGTCCAGATACACCAACTACATGTCCGACTTGTCAGGTAAAATAGCCATCGCGCCTATTCCGGTCATTGAAGAAGGAATGCCAAGATCGGTTGGCGGCGGCGGCACCGGCACGGTTGTTACCAAGACCGCAAAAGACGTTCAGTTGGCAAAAGACTTTCTGGCATTTGCCAAACTGTCCCTGGATGCCAATAAAGAGATTTGGAACACGCTTGGATTCGATCCGGTCAATATGGACGTTTGGGATATGAAGGATGTTACGCACAATGCCGAGAATCAGTTCGTCAAGTATTTTGTCAATAACCCGTTTGATGTCTTGAATGAGATCCGGGATGAAATCCGGTTAATCCAATCGACCTCCGCATCGCCTACCATCAACAACGTCCTGTGTACAACAACCTTCAATGAGATTTTCGAGGATGGCAAAGACATTACTGAAGCTTTGAACGACGCCCAGAAACAAATCGAACAGGAATTGAAATGACACTCGCTCATAGGGTACCAAAACATAGAGCTGCTCATGGAATCGTTAATGGGCGGCTCTCATTAAAGGAGTAGAATCATGATTAAAAAATTTCTGTACTCGCAAAAGGTTGCTCCTTACGTGTTTGTCCTGCCGTTTATTCTGGTATTCCTCGTATTCTGGGTATTCCCGCTGGGCAGCTCATTCGGCATGAGCTTTCAGAAGACGCAGCTGGGGCAGGAAGCAGATTGGATCGGTTTGGCTAATTACGGAAAGCTGATGGGGGACGGCGTCTTTCTGAAGGCGGTCACGAACAGCGCGATTTACATGATCCTGACGCTCCTTATCCTGATTCCGTTTCCGATGCTGTTCGCGGTATTGATTAACAATAAGTTCATGTGGGGAAGAGAATTTTTTAAATCGTCCTTTTTCTTCCCGGCACTGACGTCGGTTGTTGTCGCAGGCACCATTTTTCGGCTGATGTTCGGCGAGATGGAAGGGTCGCTCATTAACAGTATACTGGGGTGGTTCGGGATCGACCCGGTGAAGTTTCTGAAGGGACAGGTTACCGGGTTTATTGCTCTGGTGGCACTTGCCACATGGCGGTGGACGGGCGTTAATATGCTCTATTTTTTATCCGGGCTCAAAAATATCCCGGGTGAATATTATGAGGCGGCATCCATCGACGGGGCCTCGGCCTTTCAGAAGTTTACCAAAATCACGATGCCTTTGTTAAAGCCAACCACGATATATGTGTTAACGATCAGCATTTATGCGGGGCTTGCCATGTTTATTGAGAGCATGATGCTCTGGAACGGCAACAACTCTCCGAAAAACATCGGCCTCACGATTGTCGGTTATCTGTACCGTCAAGGCATTGAGAAGAACAATCTGGGTTATGCGGCCGCTGTAGGGATCGTGCTGCTGGCGATCACCATGATCATTAATCTGACGCAGCTGAAGCTCTCCGGCATGTTCAAGAAGGAGGATTGAGGATGAGAAGAGAAACGCTGATCAAAATAATCCTCTTCATTTTGTTCTCCATACTGTGCTTTCTGATCCTGGTCCCTTTTTATGCCGTCACCATCGCTTCCTTTAAACCGGGCGAGGATTTGATCCGGTATGGGCTGAATTTGAAATTTGACCTGTCGGTGATGAGTCTAGACAATTTCAACTACCTGTTTACAGGCGATCATTCTTATTTTATGTGGTTTTTTAACTCCTTGCTCCTTACGGTGGTGCAGGTTACGTTAACCCTGCTGGTCAGCGCAACGGTTTCCTATGGGTTTGCAGCCTATGATTTCATCGGCAAAAATTTCCTGTTCATCTGCGTGCTTCTGATTATGATGGTTCCTTTTGAAATTCTTCTTCTTCCGTTATACTCCCTGACGTACAACCTTGGCCTTATGAATTCGTACTCGGCGATTGTGCTGCCGGGGATCGCAAGCGCTGCTACGATCTTTTTCTTCAGGCAGTATTTAAGAGGGGTTCCAAAAGAAATGATTGCGGCAGGGCGGGTGGACGGCGCGACGGAATACGGAATCTATGTGCGGCTGATCTTGCCTGTGATGAAGCCATCCTTCGCTGCCATGGCGATCCTGAACGGCATGAACAGCTGGAACAACTTTCTGTGGCCGTTTATGGTACTCAGCGACGATAGCAAGTATACCCTTCCGATCGGATTAAAGACGCTCTTGACCCCTTACGGGAACAATTATGACTTATTGATTGTCGGCTCCTTCTTCTCGATCATTCCGATCTTTATTTTGTTCATGGCTTTCCAGAAGTATTTTATCGACGGGATGACGGCGGGGGCAGTGAAAGGATGATCGCTCGATCGATAGGAAGGGCCTGACCTTGCATGAGGCATCTCAAATCCTTTATGATACAAGGAAACCTGCGTGTTTCATGTTTTATTTGATGAATGAGGTGACCGTATCGTGCATCCTGTAACTCGGGCTCTATTATGGATTGGCGGCGCTCTGATCGTGATCGGGCTGCTCTGGCCTGTCATTGGACGATTTGTCGGCCGGCTGCCAGGTGACATCGTGGTGGATAAACCCCATGTTAAAGTTTATTTTCCGATCGTAACCTGCCTCGTCATCAGCGTGGTGGGCTCGTTGATTCTGTTTCTGATCCAGCAGTTTCGTAAATAGCAGAGATATCATAAGAAAAACGTCTATCGACGTACTTTCTCAGAAGACAGACCGCGGTTAGGGATGTTTTTCTTGCGACATCAGGAAGGACTAAGCTTCGGAGTTTATACTTTCTGATATCTTAAAAAAACAGGCTGGCTAGGGCAAACCCTTAGCCGGCCTGTTTACATGGAAGAGAGAAGCTTACTTCTGAATGATAGTAATCTCGGCATTCGGATCCAGGCTTCTCACGATGGATTTGAATCTGGGCATCTCCAGAATGTGAACCCGATAGATCAGCTGCGTCGAACCGATGGTGTCACCTTCATACATAGAGTCATCTTTAGCGTCAGCAGTTTGGGATTCATACCCCATGATAGCTTTCATGGTATGCTGGATTTCCACTTCGCTAACGCTGCGAATCCGGACCTCTCGTTTAAGCGGAAGGCTCGAAGTTGTAATACGATCGGTCTCCAGTGCCATGAGACATGCGATCGCAGAGTACATCGCTCGTTCCCAGCCGAGAAGCAGCCCTGCCAATGTCAGTACGCATGTATTGACCATAATATGGATGTACGGCAGCTTCAAGCGGGTTAACAGATGTGATATCTGCTGCGGAATCTTGGGCATTTGGAGTGTGTCCAGGACGACGCCGTAACGAAGGCCGAGGCCGATGCCCAGACCAAGGAAAATGCCGCCGATGCCTGCGCTCCCGATCTTGCTGTCGATGAGAGCGGGAACCGGAAAGAACAGGATCGAGCATACGGAAAAAGTAAGCAGCCCGACGGTGGCAATGACGGCTTTTTCCCGGTTGGCCCGACGGTAGACCAGCAGGAGCAAAGGCAGATTTAATGCAAACAGAAACATGCCTGTATGAAGTCCCGTCAGATGCGAGGCGAGCGCGGAAATTCCCGTTACGCCGCCCGCGATGATGCCGCCGGGAACAAGAAATAAATCCAAACCGAATGCCGCTATCAGGCCTCCGATGGCAGCCATGCTCATTCTTCTTCGTGTACTTGCCTTGCTTACGGTCTCTTGCGGACCGTTCGTTACCCGAACCGGGGCTTGAACCATAGGCAATGTACCCTCCTTTATCCGCTAGCACTTTCATCCTTTAGCTTCGGTTTAACCGGTTTCTTCTCCTTATGATCTTTAAATTTAAATATTTTGTTCAAGAAGTTATACACATGCTTGGACTCCTTGGTAAGCAGCGGTCCGAGTATAGCCAGTATCAGCACATACAAGGCTGCGAACGGCTGGATAAAGGTTGCAAGTCCGCCCGCTTTACCCATATTAGCGAGAATAATGGAGAATTCCCCGCGGGATACGATGGTCAGACCGATATTGGAGGATGCTTTGGAGGACAACCCTGCACTGCGTCCTGCAAGCATACCTGCAATAAAGTTACCAAGGAGCGTGATGATAACGGCGATCAGCGATAACCACACAGCTCCGCCAAGCTCGGAAGGTACAATCGTTAAACCGAAGCTAAAGAAGAATATGGCTCCAAAGAAATCACGGAATGGTAATATCAAATGCTCAATGCGTTCACGATGCTCCGTCTCAGCCAGGACAAGCCCGACGAGCAGAGCGCCGATCGCCTCGGCAACATGAATCGTTTCGGCGAATCCTGCGAGGAGGAACAATGCGCCAAAAACAACCAAGGCAAACAGTTCGTTCGACCGTATATTTAATACCTTATTCAGAAGCGGTACGGCTTTACGGCCAATAATAAGGACAAGCAGCATAAATCCAAGGGCGATTACCGCAGATATCAGTACTCCGCCCAGCGATGATGATCCGCTTAATACGAGGCCGGAGAGAATAGAGATATATACAGCCAGGAACACATCCTCGAACATGATAATACCGAGAATCATTTCAGTTTCGGGATTCGCCGTTCTTTTCAAGTCAACCAGCACCTTGGCTACGATAGCGCTTGAGGAGATAGTGGTAATTCCCGCAACAATGAGTGTTTCCGCGACCGGGAATCCGGAAAAGATCCCGATCATCAGTCCAAGCGTAAAGTTAATGGCAATATAGATGCTGCCACCAACTACGATGGACTTCCCTGATTTAATTAACCGGCCGACCGAGAATTCGAGGCCAAGATAGAACAGAAGGAACAGTACGCCGATGCGACCCATAAAGTCGATGAACGGAGCACTTTCTATAAAACGAAAATCGAATGATCCAAAATGAAAAGCATGAGGCCCTACCGCCATCCCTATCAGAATGTAGAAAGGGACGACGGAAAACCGGAGTTTAGCTGATAGCAACCCCGCCAGGGCGATCAGGAAAATCGCCAGTCCAACTTCTAAAACCAAATGATCCATTCATCAACCACGTCCGTTCATCAAGATTTGTTTAAATAGCCGCTGTTGTTGACGTTCACCAACGACAACGAGTGTCGAGTCCGGTGTAATGATAACGTCAGGTCCGGGATTGATTTGTTTACTGTTTTTATCAACTGTCGCAATGATGGTTGCACCTGAGGCTTGGCGCACGTCCAAATCACCAATCGATTTACCTGCCCCGTAATAGTGGGACTCGATGCGATACCACTCGATAATCAATTCGTCCAGCGCCATGTCGATTGTTTCCAGCGCTTTAGGTTTATAAGTGAGACCGCCAACGATGGCAGCAATTTGGCGAGCCTCATCATCGTCCAAGGAAATCATGGAGATGCTTTCGTCCGGATCGTCATGTTCATAATGGTACATTTCACGGCGGCCGTCGTCATGAATGATAATGACCAGTTTATCGCCACCGCGGGTATCAATTACGAATTTCTTGCCGATTCCGGGCAAATCTGTTTCACGAACATGCATAGGTTAAACTCCTCCTAAAAATACACTTTTAGTTTTTTTTGCAGACCGGTCACACGGATCTCAAAAATATACGCAGCCAAATAAAACAATCCATTCAGGATGAAATTGTACAGTCTTTAATAAACCTACGTGCATACGTCAATTAGCACAGGTTGATTGTATGGTTGCCTGAGAGATGAAAAATTGGCGAATTTAAGAAACCGCAGTCAGTTTGAATGCGAAAAGGGGAGGAATCTAAACGAACTTCGATGTGTATTTAATGGGGAATAATAATAAAAGCCGGAGCCGAAGCGGAATGATCGGCCGATAGGGCAGACGTGTTTTAGGAGCCTGCAGCATGAGAACGGCCGACATCAATAAGAACAGAGGCAAGCTATTGCCGGCTGCCTTAAGTTTGGAGAGAATCTGAGAGTGTTTCAGAACAGCTACTTTCAGATGAAGGTCGTGCTTATAAACATACCGCTCATCGTGGGTTTCGCTGCTGTAATACTCCTGGACGGGAATGTAAAGGGCAAATGCCGTAACCAGAACAAGTACCAGCATCCAAAGAATTTTTGCTGTTTTTAAGAAACGGTTCACGGTGACTCCCCCCTTCGTCCCAAGCTTCTATGTTAATCATAACATAAAAATAATCGTTCTCAAAATGAGAACGATAAATTATTTTTGAACACTTTTACAGATTGATTATATTTTTTACATTATATTGAAGCGAGACTTGTCTTACTTTTTGCGAAGTTTATCGTAATTTTCCGTATCGGGATCGATATCAACTTTCGATGTATCTTTATCTTCCAAAATGCCAAGAACCAGATCATCGAGCTTGTCGGTTGCGGCTTGATCCGGACGATCGGGCTCGGGAATAGGGTCTACGCCGGGGAACTGTCCGTCATATTCAGGTTTCTTTTTGCTCATTAGGGTCTCATTCCTTTCTGGAAATATTTTGGCACAAAAGGTTCCGTTATATGTAACGAATAAACGCGAGGGGTGAAAATGAAACCATGCAAGCGATCATCAGCATGACAATAATCATCCTTCTATGTAATGTATCTCTATATATTCATCTGCTATATAAGAAATATGCTAGAATGTATTGGAGGAATATTATACCAGGGGGTAATTTGAGTTATGAAGAAAAAAATGCTGTGCTGCACCATCGCTTTATTGCTTGTATCAGGCTCGATCGTTTCTGCTCATCCAGGAAGAACGGATGCCAATGGAGGGCATACCTGCCGTACCAATTGCGAACGCTGGGGTCTGTCTTATGGCGAGTATCATTATCATAACGGCGGAGGAAGCTCTTCAAGCAGCAAATCGTCCTCATCCAAGCCTAAAGCCAAATCATCGAAGAATAGCACGACAAAATCCACTGCGCCGAAGCCGGCAGCCCCGGCCTATGCCAAGTCCGGTCTTAAAGTTTACGTGAACGGCAGCGTGGTGAAGTTTGACAGTGAGCCGTTGGTGTATAACAACATCAATCTGGTGCCACTGCGGGAAATCGCTGAAGGAATGGGAGCTGAGGTTAGCTGGAATCGTGAAGCGGCCAGTATTGGTGTACAAAGAGGCAATCACAAGATAACACTCACGATTGGCAGCAAAACCGTCTTTTACAACGGCAAATCGGAAACCGTTGCGGTCGCTCCTAAAGTGATCGACGGCGTGACGTACGTTCCGATTCAGGTGTTTGCAAGGGGCCTGGGTGCTGGCGTGAACTATACCGATCATGATAAAATTCTGAGAATCTCCTTATAGGAATAAAATAAATACAGCTTCAAACGAGTGAACAGAGAGGGGAGAGCATACTTGAGTTTTTTTGATAAATTTAAGGCCGGTGTGTCCGACGCTGGAAACAAAGCCAAAACGCTAGTGGAGATCAATCGGTTAAAGCTGCAGAACAACGGTAAAAAAAGTGACATCGATGAACAGCTTCTGGAAATCGGCAAGGTTGTATTTGCTGCAACCGAAGCTGAGAAGTGGCCGCCTGATCAGGAGAGTATTCAGAGCTACGTGGCCAAGATTCATCAATTGAATTTTGAAATCGAACAAAATCTGCTTCATATCGCCAATCTTACGGATGAGAAGGTATGCAGAGGCTGTGGGAACAGCTCAGCTATGAACGCTAAGTTCTGTGCCCACTGTGGTCGTACGTTCGAAGTGATTCAGGTGGAATCGGAAGAGCAGCGTAAAGAAATTCCGCTTCTGGAAGACGGCAGTGATCAAGAGGAGCCGAAATAGTGTAATAACACGAGCAGTGAAAAGGACGACATGGTCCTTGATGTCAGGATGAATGTTTTTGCTAAAGATAGAGCCGCACCCTGGTTTGGGAATGACCGGGGGCGGCTCTTTTCTTTTTGTCCGGTGTGAAGGAAGCCGCAAATCATTACAGAATGATTATTAAGGTGATCTTACTCACCATAAAATCGTTATATAGTAATATTAGCTTACTTAGCTGGAGGGAGTGAGGACATATGCCGATGAACAAGGCCTGTAATGATGAGTTTTTTCAACATGGGAATCGAAGGGTGTCAAGGCTGCTAAAAGGTAACGTTCTATGGCTTCCCGTCTGTGTATTTCTGATGCTCCTTGCTGCTGGATGTAACATTATGGATCCTTCGGAGGAGGACCATTCGCCGGAGAGTCAACCGAAGAGCGCATCCATCAGCATCGTTATTTCCAGTCTCGGGATGACATTCCCTGCCGGGATGGACGAGAATGACAATCCGTATTTGAATTACATTGAAGAGCGCACGGGGCTTGAGATCGGTGTTAATCTTCCGCCACCTGAAGTTTACAACGAGAAGTTGGATGTCATTATGTCCTCGGGCAACTTGCCGGATATGCTCCATACGTATGAACCGGTGTGGTTCGACAATTATGTCAAGCAAAAGGCATTTATGCCGCTGGATGAGTTAATCGACAAGTATGGTCCCCATCTGAAGGAGAAAATTCCGCCGGAGGTTTGGGATCGGGTTCGATATGGCGGGAAAATCTATGCGGTTCCGAGCTTGAATGAGGTGACTGGGGCAGAGCTGATGTATGTCCGAGAGGATTGGCTTGATCGGCTTGGCCTGGAGCCGCCCGAAACACTGGAGGAATATTACGAAGTCATCCGTGCCTTTACGCTTGATGACCCAGACGGCAACGGCGTACAGGATACGATCGGCCTTACCCTGACATCGAATCTGGGCAGGTCTTCCCCGTTCTTCGGCGCCTTCGGCACGCAGCGGAATACATGGTTTGAACGGGAAGGGCAGCTGGTGAACGGAAGCATTCTGCCTGAAACAAAGGAGACCCTCGCGTTTTTCGCCAAGCTGTATCAGGAGAATCTGCTCGATCGGGAGTTTCCTCTTAACCTGCAAAATAATATGTTTGAAAAAATAGAAAATGGCACGGTGGGCCTGTTCTCTGCAGCATGGTATGACACGCGGGGACCGATTGCGGCTAACATGAGCAAGGATCCGGAGGCAAAATGGATTCCGCTTCCGTATCCCACGGGACCGGACGGACTTCAAGGCGTGGAAGGCAAGGATATTATCCGCGGCTACAACGTCATTCCCGCCGAATCGGAGAAAGCAGCCGAAGTGATTAAGTTTCTGGACTTTATCGCCAGCGACTATAAGACGCTGAAGCTCGGCTTCGAGAACGAAATCTGGCGTTGGGAGGATGGGGCGATTGTTACGGATTTTGCGCTTCACGACAAGCATTTGTACCGTGGCATTTACCAGTCACTTGTTGATGTGCCGGACCAATTGCTGTTTAAGGAACGGCTTGACTCACTAGGCGATTTCAATCTATACAACAACTTGCAAATGATTAACTCGCATATTATTCCAAATGCATTCTATGGCGTTCCCACACCTGCCATGACGAAGTACAGCAATAAGCTTAAAAATCTGGAGGATGTGTTTATGAAGATCATTATGGGGCTGGAACCGCTGGATGCCTTTGATGACTATGTGAAGAGGTGGAAGGAAGAAGGAGGAGATGAAATCACGAAGGAAGTGAATGAATGGTACTCCAAACAATGATGTCGGCTGCCAAGAGAGGGGGGAGTCGAATGATGGCGTTGACTCGCTGGGTCCGGGATCGGTTTTCGCAAAATATTCAAACCCGCTTGACCGGTTATTTTCTGCTGATCCTGCTCCCGCTGGTCATCATCAGCTTGTTTGCGGTGGAACGTTCTCGGGATATTCTCTACGAACAGGCGGTCGAGCGGACAGAGATGGCGCTTTCGTCGGCGATGAACCATTTTGATCTCGCGCTGCAAAATGTGGAGGAAATATCCACCTTGATTGCAAGCGACCCTGGAATGAATGAGCTGCTGAACAAAAACAGTACCAACTTTTCTTCTCAATCGATCGTGGATTTCAGGAATATTTTGGAACAGTTATCGAATTCCGTATCGGTGAACCGGTTTGTATCCCATATTTCGGTGTATCATCAGGCGTCCAATTGGTTTATCTCTACCCATTACGGCGGCAAAAAGCTGACGGGCGAGACGCAGCAAGAATGGCTTGTCGAAGCCGCGCGGCGGAACGGAACGGGGATTTCCTACGTCATGTCGGAAGACCCTGTAGCCAAGGACATCACGTTTGGACAGATGATGAATACGGACAGCGTCTCCTTGATTCGGGCCATGGACCTCTACAACAGCGAACGGCAGTCGAATCTGCTGGTGGTGTCTTTTAACAAGAGCAAGCTGTTAAACATCATTAAGACGCTGCTTCCCTCCGAGAACAGCCGTATCGCCCTGTTGAACGAAAAGGGAGAAGTGGTGGTGGAGACCGGCAGAGTGCATGAGGATAACATTTCTGACAAGGATATGACCGTAACCATTGACTCGGATTACTCCGCATGGCGCCTCGCGTTGGTACAGCCGAAAAGCGAGCTGTACAAAGAGACTGATCAGCTGCGCCTGTTCACGGTTGCGATCATCGGGTTAAGCATCCTGCTGGCCATCATTATTTCATGGGTGGTGTACAGCGGGATTGCATCACCTGTGTTGAAGTTGTCGCGCGGGATGAAGCGGCTCAGCAGCGGGGAGCTGAATATACATGTCGATACCAAGCGGAAGGACGAGTTCGGCTTTCTCATTCAGTCGTTTAATAAGATGGCCGTCGTGCAGAAGCATCTGATCGAGGATCATTACGAGCAGCAGCTGCGATTAACGACGACGGAGCTGAAGTTTCTGCAATCCCAGATCAATCCGCATTTTCTATACAATACACTCGATTCGATCTACTGGACGGCCAAAAACTACGATGCGGATGAGATCAGCGAGATGGTAATGAATCTGTCGAAGTTTTTCCGGTTGAGCCTGGACAAGGGCAGGCAGGTGTTCACGATTGAGGAGAGCATCACCCATTTGCACTACTATCTACGAATTCAGCAGCTTCGTTTCATGGACAATTTCACCGTGGATTATCACATTTCGGAAGAGAGCAGGCATGTCCCGCTCCTCAAGCTGCTTCTTCAGCCATTGGTGGAGAATGCCATCATTCATGGCATGGAGGGTAAATCCTCAGGAGGGAGCCTGGTCATATCCAGTAGAATTGAAAAGGGGCAGACCGTGGTCATCAGCGTACAAGATAACGGGCCGGGGATTAGGGAAGAACGGCTCCGTTATATTCAGCATGAGCTGGAGATGATGGGCTCGCGCAGCGTGCCGGCGTCTTCCCAGGATGAGGAGCATGTGAAGGATCTGTTCGGCCTTCGGAACGTGCTGAGCCGAATGAAGCTGTATTATGGCAGGGAGGCCCAGCTCACGCTTTACAGTGTCTCAGGGGATGGCACAACCGTCACGATTTCCATTCCGCTGGATCGCTGCAAGGAAGTTAACCTGAAGTAGGTACTCATATATAGATGCTCGAAAGGGGAAGACATAAATGAATCTCATGATTGTGGAAGACGAACCCCGGCTGCGTAATGCACTGGCTTACAATATCCCGTGGGACATACATGGAATTGAAGTGGTCGGTATGGCTTCCAATGGCGTCGAGGCGCTTGAGCTTGTGAGTCGGAAGAAACCGGATATTATGCTGATCGATGTGCAGATGCCTGAAATGGATGGACTGACGCTCCTCGGCGAGCTGCGAAGCCGGCAGGACATCAGCCGATTGACAAAAATGATCATTTTGAGCGGACATGATAACTTCGAATTCGCGCAGCTGGCGCTGGAATACGGGGTGTCCAAATATTTACTGAAACCTGCCGGCGAGGAGGATATTCTCGAAGCGGTGCTTGAAGCGAGGCAGCAGCTGCGGGAGGATCTGGAGCAGTGGCAGCGCAAGGCTGCGTTGGAACAGAAATGGAAAGACAATCTCCCGCACCTGCAAAATCTATTTTTTATCCAATGGGTGAGTGGCAAATATACAAAGCAGGATGTTCTTGGCAAGAGCAAGGAATTATATATTCCGTTGAAGGAGGAAGACCGCATCGCGGTAGCCGTGGTGGACCTGGACCCGCTGCCTGAGCATGAGACCCGTTTTCAGCGGGGGGATGTTGAACTGCTGCAGTTCACGATGCAGTGCCTGGCCAAGGAGCTGTTGTCCCATCCTTCTCTCTGGATCACGTCGGATTCCGGAAGTATGCTGCTGATGGTGTTGATCGTGAAAGAAAACCAAGACGCCAAGGAGGCCATGCTGCGGCTGAATGCCGCTGTATCCAAGCTGCTCTCCCAGACGAAGGAAGTGCTGAAAATATCGGCAAGTGCCGGCATCTGTGCTTCGATCGGGGCGATTGAAGATATGAGCCTGCTGTATACGCAAGCCTGCCGGGCACTTCAGGACCGCGTCGTGTACGGACACGACCTCGCGATTCCTTACCGGGAGCAGCTGAGGCGGGATATCCAGGGCGTGATCGTGCAGCAGAATCTGGAGAAGACGCTGGAGATCGCGCTTGAAACCGCGGACGAGACGAAAGCCCTGGAGGCGCTGAAGGGATTATGGGAAGAAGCCTTCTCCAGATCCGAATCCTCGGATGAATTCCATGAGGCGGTTCTATACATGAACAGCTTCTTTACCCGAATGATCCAGAAGCAGGGCTGGACGGTAAAAAAAGTCGTTGGCGAGGATATCGATTTCTTCCAAAACGTCAAGCTGCTAAGCACCAAAATGCAAACCTGGTCGCTCTTGGAGCGCACGGTGAAGCATATCGTTTCCTTTATGAGCGAGCAGCGGAAAACGACAAGCCATCAGGTGGTGAAGGATATTCTGAACCTGCTTGAGGAGGAGATGGATCAGGAAATTACGCTGCATACGGTAGCGGACCGGCTCTATGTCAATTCTTCCTACCTCAGCCGGTTGTTCAAGCAGGAAATGGGGGTTGTCTTCTCGACCTATGTACTGGAACGCAAAATGGAGCGGGCCAAGTCGCTGCTGCAGGAGGGACTTAAGGTGTACGATGCCGCCCGACTGGTTGGGTACCGCGATGTCAGTTATTTTACCAAGGTGTTTCGGAAGTATTGGGGGGTGAATCCGGGGGAGTTTAAGGGATGAGGAAGCGGGAGAGGCTGCAAGGTACTGCTGCACACTCCTGTAAGCCGCTCCGCGGTCGTATCGTTCCTCCAATCGCTGTCGTCGCCGAAAATCCTGGAATGATGGTTACAGCGGAAGAATTTCGGCTCCAAACGCGACCACTATCGTTTTTCCGGAATCGATACGTCCTCTCCGCTGGTCCGCGTGGGTCCAAACCAACCCAAAAGCCTCCCCCCATGAGGGTGGGGGAGGGAGAGATGTGAAAGCTGCTCCGCGGTCGTATCGTTCCTTCAATCGCTGTCGTCGCCGAAATTCCTGGAATTATGGTTACAGCGGAAGAATTTCGGCTCCAAAGGCGACCACTATCGTTTTTCCGGAATCGATACGCCCTCTCCGCTGATCCGCTTGGGTCCAAACCACCCAAAAAGCCTCCCCCCATGAGGTGGGGGAGGGAGAGATGGAGAAAGCCACTTCACGGTCGTATCGTTCCTCCAATCGCTGATATGAACGAGACCTGTCAAATAGCAGTTTGTAACTCCCTTGTTTTTCCCAATCCCCCTTTATACAAGAGAGGTGTAAAAACTGAACTAGAA
>NZ_JAGGRD010000041.1:0-44083 GCF_018613005.1 Paenibacillus sp. ISL-20 | reverse complement strand
TTTGTCTTCTTACCCAAATACTCGCCCGAGCTCAATCTTGTGGAGGGACTTTGGAAATGGCTGAAGAGCGACGTGGTTCACAATGTATTTTACAAGAAGTTTTATCATATTCGAGTTAACATCGCTGCGTTTATGAGACGAGTCAATATCCACCGGATGGAGACTATTGACCGCCTTTGCATCCGTCTGTAAATCAAAAGTTCAGTTTATATAGTAACATAAATATTTACTTGTTACAATAATGAGATGAGAAAGGATGAGCTTCATGTTATGGGATGATTTTATAAACAGCGAATGGCATGACTGGAGAGGCAGCGGCCGATCCGAGGACCGGCTTGCCCGTGAGGATTGGCTCACCGATTTTATAAACGAGTACGATCTCCCCATTGCCGTTCCGCTGACTTCGGATGGACTGGGATTTCTCCGGCAGCTTCGTTCCTTCCTGTTGACGTGTGTTCAGCACATCGTCGCGGGAGAGTCACCTTCTCCCAAGGAGATAGAGGAATTGAATCGCTGGATGGCGACAGGACCTGTTATTCGCCAACTCAAGATAAATGAGGATCAAAAATTTGTACTGGCTTATACCCTGCAAAATCCCGGCCTGCAAGCAGCGGCTGCCGAGATTGCCGGATCCTTGGCGTTAACCATCGAGCAAGGCGAGTTATCCCGGTTCCGCATCTGCACGAATCCCGATTGCCTCTGGGTATATTACGACGACACACGAAACCGTTCCAAACGTTATTGCGACGATAAAATGTGCGGCAATCTGATGAAGGTCCGACGGTTTCGGGCGAAGAAAAAGCAGCAATCGGACAGCGAGCGTTAAGCCGGGCGTTAGTGCTGGGCGCAGTATAACACAATATACATTTTGAACTAACTGAGGTGAGTAGTCATGAGCATCAAAAGGGTGACTCAAGCAGAATTGCCTTGGGTCAATCAACAATACGAACACATCAGCTTTCAGCCAAGTTCACTGGACAATGAAATTATTGCCATCGTCATGTCGCAAGACGACTACGCAGGGATCGGCCGATTGGTTAAACTTAATGACCACGAGGCGGAGCTCGGCGGTATTTATATTCTGGACAAGTTTAGAGGACAGTCCCTGGCACACGAAATCGTCACGTTTCTGGTAGAAGAATCAAAGAGATTGGGCCTAGATACGGTATACTGCATTCCGTTTGAAGAGCTGCAGCATTTCTATAAGAAGTTTGGTTTTCATGAATTCGATGTATCTGCTCCCACAGTCGAACCCAAAATTCTTACAAAATATCACTGGTGTCTGGAAAGTTACGATAAAAACGTCCTGCTGCTAAAGCTGAACCATCGCTAAACCAACCGCCAGGACATGCCGCCCCATTAGCTATGAGACCAGCGCAATTATGCAACAAAGAGCCGTTTCTCCTCAAAGGAGATACGGCTCTTCTTCTGCTACGCAGCAGTACCTATCACTGATCTTTCGGCTTGCGCATCGTCAATCCGACGCGGCCTTTTTTCAAATCTACATTCATCACCCACACGGTAACATTATCCCCCACAGAGACAACATCCATCGGATGTTTGACAAATCCATCGCTCAGCTGGGAAATATGCACCAGGCCGTCGCTCTTGATGCCGATATCCACAAAGGCGCCAAAATCGATGACATTGCGTACCGTTCCCTGCAGCTCCATTCCCGGCATAAGGTCCTCGATCTTCAGCACGTCCTGGCGGAAAATCGGCAGCGGCAATTCCTCCCGCGGATCGCGTCCCGGACGCTGTAAGCTGTCCAGAATATCGCGCAGCGTCGGTACACCAACCTCCAGCTTCACGGCAAGGTTCTCCGGCTGCTGGGCATCCAGCAGTTCAGCGAGCTCCTTGCTGCCGAGCTTGTCCAGACTTACCTGAAGTTCCTGGAACAAACGGTCAACCACCGCATAGGATTCCGGGTGAATCGGGGTGCGATCCAGTATGTTCTCACCTTCCGAAATCCGCATAAAGCCCACGCACTGCTCATAGGTCTTGGCACCGAGACGCGGAACCTTCTGCAGCTGCTTCCGGCTGACAAACTTCCCGTTCTCTTCCCGGTATTTCACGATATTTTTGGCAATGGTGGCATTGATGCCAGCCACATAGGAGAGTAGTGACGGCGATGCCGTATTCACATCCACCCCGACATGGTTAACCGCAGACTCCACGACGGCTTTCAGGCTCTCCTCCAGATGCTTCTGGGTGACGTCATGCTGATATTGGCCCACGCCGATCGATTTCGGATCGATCTTGACCAGCTCGGCCAGCGGATCCTGCACACGGCGTGCAATCGAGGCCGCGCTGCGCTCGGCAACATCCAGATCAGGGAACTCTTCTTGAGCCAGCTTCGAGGCCGAGTACACGCTTGCTCCCGCTTCATTGACGATGAGGTAAGCCAGCTCAGGGTCAGCGAGTTCCGCAATGACTTCTTCGGCTACGAACTGCTCCGTTTCACGGGATGCCGTACCGTTTCCGATGACAATAAGCTTGATGCCATATTTTGCAATCAGCTCTTTAATCTTCGCGGCCGCTTCCTGCTTCTTGTTGGCCGGCGGCGTCGGATAGGTTACTGCTACCTCAAGCAGCTTGCCTGTATCATCGACCACCGCAAGCTTACAACCGGTACGGTAAGCCGGGTCAACGCCCAGCACACAGCGACCCTTCACCGGCGGCTGAAGCAGCAGGCTGCGCAGGTTGCCCGCAAAGATGGAGATCGCCTGGTTCTCCCCTTTTTCCGTCAGCTCACCCCGTACTTCCCGTTCAATCGATGGGGCAATAAGACGTTTGTATGAATCCTCGATCACCGCCGTAAGAATGTCCGTGACGGCAGATGGACCTTTAAGCACCTGCTTGCCGATATACGCGTGAATGGAATCGGAAGGAACATCAAGCCCCACCTTCAGAATATTCTCGCGCTCTCCCCGGTTAATGGCCAAAATCCGATGCGGCGGCATTTTCTTCGCCAATTCCCGGTAATTGTAATAGTTCTCGTATACGGATTCCACTTCGGTATCCTTCGCCTCTGAGGTCAATATGCCGTGGTCCAGGCTGTATCTGCGTACCCAGGAACGGACGGTTGCGTCATCGGCAATGTTTTCGGCCAATATATCCATCGCGCCTTGGACAGCCTCTTCTGCCGAAGCCACACCCTTCTCCTCATCAACATACTTGGCTGCCTCAACCATCACATCAGCCTGTTTCGGCTGCGACCATATCCACTCCGACAGCGGCTCAAGTCCTTTTTCCTTCGCGACGCAGGCCCGGGTTTTACGCTTCTGCTTATACGGACGGTAGAGATCTTCTACCTCCTGCAGCTTAACGGCGGCCGTAATCGACGCCTTCAGATCTTCCGTCAGCTTGCCTTGCTCCTCTATGATGCGGATGACTTCCCGCTTACGGACCTCCAAATTGCGCAAATAGCCTGTCCGCTCTTCAATATCACGTAATTGGTTCTCATCCAGTTCGCCTGTCATTTCCTTACGGTAACGCGCAATAAACGGTATGGTATTGCCCTCATCCAGAAGTTCAACGGTCGTGCGCACCTGTTTTTCGGACAATTGAAGCTCCTTCGCGATCTGCTTCACGATCCGTTTCGATTCTTCCTTGCGAATCTGTTCCTCATTTACTTCCACAACAGCTTCTAATTCAGACAATGATATCCCTCTTTCTTCAATGAAACTATATTTGCTATTATCCCAAACTTAAGCGCTCATTTCCACTACATCGCTCACTTCGTAAGGCTTTAAGCTGCTTTTAATGTCAATTTCATCTGATTTTAAGATTTAATTTATATTCTTATTGTACGAACATGCCGCTGCCGGATATCCACACCTCATTACAATCAGGGGGCACCTTAAATGAATGACAAACATGCGATTGCCTGGTCCGTTGTCTGCCTTTTGTTTATCGCAGCGGCGGTCACTACGGCCTACATCCTCATACCTACAAACATGTAATCCACCACTCTCCAGTCTCATGCAGCAATTGCCGAGCCTTCAAACATACCATTCATATAAAAACCCTCAAGGAATTACTCCTTGAGGGTTTTTAGTCATAACATTCTATGTGGAAAACGTTAATGCTTGAATGGAATCAAAAATCAATCAAGCCCAGACTTATTTGCAGGGAATCATCCACCTTACTCATCATTTCATCATCAAGATGGGTGATTTTGTCAGTTAGCCGCTGCTTATCAATCGTCCGGATCTGCTCTAGCAAAATGACGGAATCCCGGTCAAATCCATGCGACGCCGCGTCGATTTCGACGTGAGTCGGCAGCTTGGCTTTTTGAATCTGTGCCGTAATGGCTGCAACAATCACAGTCGGACTAAACCGGTTGCCGATATCGTTCTGAATGACAAGGACCGGCCTTACGCCGCCCTGCTCAGAACCGACAACAGGTGATAAATCCGCAAAAAATACGTCGCCCCGTTTAACGATCACTGTCTACACCCCGCTTACTAAGCGGTCTAGAGTGTTGTCTGCATCTTCCTCCGCGTGAAACGCCTCAGAAGCCATGGTCAGGTTAATTTTGGCCATTTCCATATAACCTCGCTGCATGGATTCACGAATGTAACGTTTCTTCCGTTCATTCAGGTACAACTTCATGGCTTGCCTAATAAGCTCACTGCGGTTGGAATTTTCCAGCTGAGCGATCCCGTCCACTTCCTGCAAAAGATGATCCGGTAAACTGATCATGATTCGTTTGGTGTTCTGCATATTGGCCACCCTTTATTACACCCCCACAACCTTCTCGCCCTGTGCACCAGTATTACATTATTCAAGGAAAATTATACAAAAGAATATATATGCCGAAGGTATATCAAGTATGCTGCATATCATTATAAACTACAATCGACACTTTCGTACAGACTTAAACGACATATTCCTAATTCGGGAAGGTCTGTACTTATTCCTTCTTTCCTGAATAAATTACTTAGGGTGACATGACTTGTTAAAGGTTGCTCCAGAGTGCGTTTACGGTCTTCACGGGTATATCATCACGTATATACTGACGTGGTACCCGGTGGGCAATCATGCAGACGACCTCGTAGTGGATCGTCCCCAGCTTGGACGCCAGCTCATCTGCCGTAATACATTCGCCAGACTGCTGACCGATGAGTACAACCTCTTCACCAGCTTTAATTTGTTCCGCCTCATCGGCGAAAGGTTTGAGCGATACCATACATTGGTCCATACAGATAGTTCCGACTACAGGGACGCGGAGGCCGCGTATCAGTGCTTCCACTTTACCGCTCAGCATACGAGAGAAGCCATCGGCGTAACCGATGGGAAGGGTTCCAATTTGCTCTTCCTCCCCCGTTACATACTTCGTCCCGTAGCTGATACCGGAATGCGGAGGTAAATTTTTGACGTAGACAAGCTTTGTCTTTAACGTCATGACAGGGCGGAGGCTCACTGTCTTTCGATTCACCTCATCCGAAGGATACAGTCCGTACAAGCCGATGCCGACACGAACCATATCATAGGATAATTCGGGTGTATCAATTGCAGCAGCACTGTTGCCCGTATGTATGATGGGGATATGGTAGTCCTTATCCCGAAGAGCGTCCGCTACGCCCTGAAAACGGCGGTACTGTCCCAACGTATAGTCTTTGTTCTCTTCATCCGCTCTTGCAAAATGGGTAAACATTCCTTCGACAACAACCTGCGGCAGCGAAAATACTTCTTCTATAAAAGAAATTGCATCTTCGCCTGGAAGCAGGCCCAAACGACCCATTCCGCTGTCAATCTTGATGTGTACCTTGAGTGGCTTCTCCGGCTGGACCGGCAGTGCCTTTATCGCTTGGAGCACTTCCGAACTGAACAGGGTTATGGTTACATCATGCTCATAAGCGATCTTTACAGCCTCCGGTGGTGTATAACCGAGCACCAGGATTGGGCTAGAAATGCCTCCTTGCCGAAGCTCGAGCGCTTCATCCAGGAAAGCTACGCTTAAGTAAGCCACCCCCAGTTGCTGAAGTTCGCGTGCCACTTCTACAGCTCCGTGACCATAGGCGTTAGCCTTCACACAAGCAAGCAATTCCATGTGGCTTGGCAGGGCCTCACGAAAAGCGTTATAGTTGGCGCGCAGATGGTCCAGGTTGATCTCCGCCAGGGTAGGTCGATATATCGCTTGCAATTCCAGTCACCTTCTTACCATTTTGAAAAAAGCATTATGCTTTGCAATAGATTAATGGTAATGTTCCGGGGGGCAACTGTCAATTGAGACAAACTGCTTATTTATGAGGCTCGTGGTCCCCCCGGGGTGGCGAAACTTGGTGAAACATCGGAATATCTGCAAGAAATAGCGATAGGTCTACGGACGAAATTCCTTTATTTGGAAAAGAGGCGAATGGCCTCATTGTCGGAATTTTGCCCTCCTTCAATGCTCGGTATCCGCCTACTTCGTATTATTTACCCGATTCTCCCTGCATGGAAGCAGCGACTTTCTTCATTTCTTCGACAGGCAGATTGGCGCTCGTAATTCGGTATTCCACGCCTTCCGAATTCCAGGTTAGCGTTCTTTGCTGATCGCCGGTGAGCAGACCTACCGTTGTGAAATCGATATATACCGCCTCGCCCGGTACGAGGGAGACCGCACGATCCACCGGTCTGGATTCCATAATCGTGTATTGGTATACACCGTCATACTTCAGAATAACCGCATGATCCTTGTTCTCGGGAACTTCCATCGTGTCTTTGTTCGTGACCCCTGCAGGCACATATTCCGGATAGATGATGCCGAAGGATCCCATATCGCGACCGGAAGCCGCTTCTGTCAAACCTTCGGTTCCCTGAGTTCCGTTACCTTCCGTACCGGAAGCCACTGGTACCCCATTCTCGTCCACTTCGGCCATGGTACCCTTCGCATTGTTCATCGCACTTAAATTCTTGTTAGTATCAAACGAATCCTTCGTCAGGTTCGTATCGAAGGTAAAGGTGTTGAATTTCACCTCAACAACCACATTCGCTTCGGAGTCCGACACTTGTACCTGTTTCGGCGTGTAGTTATCCTTGGCGAGCCAAATCTTCTGACGAATCAACGAATGGCTGTGGTAATTGGCAGCCACATCAAACACGTAACTATCCTTATCCTCAACAAACTGACGGGTGTTGTCGCTCAAAATGCTGGTGAGCAGCGTTTGGTACAGATATACCTGTCCCTGATTATCCGGCCAGTCGCTCTTGAAGCGGAAGCTCTTGTTCAAGCTAGGCGTCAGAACGAACACGCCGTCATCGTTGCGAAGCACGATTTGCGTAATATCCTTTTGCCCATTGGTTAAACTGATCCGGTAGTAAGATGGAGACTGGTACCATACCTCAACCTGATACTCCTGCGGCGCCGAACCGGTATGTATGGTCATAACGCCCGCTCCCTGGTAAGCACCCTTGGCACTTTCCAGCTTATCAGCCACCTTGCCCAGATCCTTCACAACGCTGTCTGCATTCTTCTTCCCGCATCCCGCCAGTATTGTTGTTAAGCATAATACTACCGCGAGCAGCACCCATGAAATCCGGCGCATGTCATCATCCCCTTCAACACTTGTTTTGACTTGATTGATACATGTCTATGAGGGACTTGGTCACATTATGCAGACTAGCCTGACAAGCACCGCTGCGGTGGGACGCGGTAGGCGTCTACACTTCGCTTAAGTGGAAAAAGAGCCGTGATGAATCCGTCGATCGCTGATTCATCCTCGGCTCAGTTATTTGAGAAATTTCCAGTACGGGTGATCTTCTTCAGCCCTCTGTATAAGCATGGAAGCTTATCGAAGTTAACCTCTAAGGGGCTGTATGCATAGAAATGGACTTCTCAGGAGTTGCATTCGTATAAGGCGCAAACCATTCCTCATCCACATTGTCAGGTGATGGAAGACTGCGGGTGGACGAGTCAAAAATCCAGAAGATCCCTACACAGAATACGGCGATTCCGCATCCTGCAATAACGGATGAGCTTGCTGCAACAACGCCAAGAGCACCTCCAATTAGGCTGCCAAGCGGCATGGCAATTCCGCTGAGTCCGCTGGCTGCCGCGAACACCGTGCCCAATCTTTTCTCGGGTATCGCCTTCTGAATGACCGAATTGATGATAACGTTCGTAATGCCTCCGGGAAACCATGCCAAGCCGTACACCAGAACGACAAGCCATGTCCATGGGGTGAATACGCTGAGACACCAGGCAGCGCCCGATAAACAAAATGCTCCGGCAAAAAGATATCCAAGGGGGATGCGCTCCAGCTTCAAATACGGAGCCAGGATCGCGCCCAACAAACTTCCGCAAGCCTGGGCCATGAGCAGAACTCCGTATACACCCGCTCCGCCGAGGCTGTCCGCAAAGGCAGGCATAACCGTAAAGGTAGCCCCACCTGCGGCATTAATGACGATAATCCCCATCTGTACCCGTGCGAGCGGGGTTGCCAGGATGTAGCGAAGCCCCTCCTTCATGTCCGCCCAATAATTTTTAAGGGCATTTCGCATAGATTTTGAAGTTACGGTGTTTTTCATTTGTGCTTTATCTGCGTTGTTATCAGAAGTAATGATAGACTTCTTGATTTTCAGTTGCGAGAATAACAGGGCTCCAATGAAAAATCCGATCGAATTCCATAAGTAAAGGGATACTGCGCCCAGCACAATAATCAATACGCCGGATATTGCGTTGCAAGCGACATCGATGCCTTGATAGGCTAAGGAGAACAGCGAGTTGCCTTGCGTTAGCTGCTTCTTATCGAGAATTTTAGGAAGGGCCGACATTTGGGCCGGATATACCCACATATTCAGCGTGGATAGAACCGGTGTAATCGCCAGCACAACGCCTACTGTCAGAAAGTCGAAATAAAATGCAAGCGGAACGATCAACAGTAGAACAGCCTGAAATAACTGGGTGTATACCAGAAGCCCCCGTAAAGGAACGCGGTCAATCATCGGACCGGATAACAGTTGAATGATTCGGGGGAGAATCGAGAGGAATCCGGCAAGTCCCGTATACAATGTCGAGCCTCCCAGATCGTACACCAGCCACATGGCCGCTACCACGTACAGGCTATCGCCGATATTCGTAAGAATTCGGCCAACGAACAACAGCAGGAAATTGCGATTTTTTAATATTTCCACTAGAGAAACACTCCTTGATTTAAAGTTTAGTAGTTTTGGAGAGAAGAGGCTAAAGAAGCCCCTTCCTATTCGGACGTTTCCGTCGAAACCACGTTGATCCCTACTGCATATTCCTTGCTGTCGTCCCCTTTGGTTGCGAGGGTCTTGGTCACCCATTTTTCGAGCAGTTCTCTGAATTCCTTCGTCATTTCTTGGTATTGCTCGGCATTCAGCTGCATTCTCAGGCTTATCCTTGTGCGGCTGGCCGCTGCATAATCTTCGGCAAGAACCGGGTCTACCATTTGGGTTCCCTTGGTGTTAAACCACTTCGCTTTGGATTTATAATATTTCTCTACGATGCCGCCGACGGTCCGGGTCTCCACCAAATCTATTAATCCGCCGTCATATAACTTCTGAATATGATAGTGAATGCTTCCCGGCGAATCTCCCAATTCATCTGCTACTTGTTTGGCAGTTTTGGCCTTATCCAGCATGGTTCCGAGAATCTTCACCCGCTGAGCGCTGCCGAGCAGCTTCGCTTGTTCCACCGATATTTCGATGCTCTGATTATGATCTTGATCCATGACACAAACACTCCATTCTAAATTAAAATAGTCATTCTAATTGTGTAATTCATACGGTTATTTTTGTTCATTCCAATTTAATTTATCATTCTAATTTTCTAGATCGGTATGACACAATAATAAACCACCTATTACCATTTGTAAATAGGCGGCTTATAAATGGTTTATTTTTTTCTAAACAGGTTTGACCATATGATAATAAACATGCCCGTTAATCATGATGTCCTTATCTGTTTGATAACCTCTTCTTTCGTACAAAGAATGAGCGCGATGATTGTCGGTCACCACAGCGAGAGCAATTTTACGATACGTCAGTTCCTTTGCCCGATTCTCCGCATGATGTATAAGGGCCGAACCAATCCCCTTACCTCCAAACTGCGGAGAAACCGATAACGTATCGATATAGTACTCATCCTCGTCCGCTTCTTTATCCAGCGCTAGGGAAGGGTCATTCTTGAGCTTGCGCAAGCGATCCAGAATCGGACGATCCAATTCGGCCGCTTGATCGCCGCCGTAAGCAACGATAATGCCGGCCACCTCGCCGTCGATCTCTTTCACGGCAGCCTGTCGGTAACTGAGCCTGCCCTCGTCCGCTCGGAAATATTGCTCCAGCACTTCAAGCACTTTCTCTTCACTGTCTTCCCCTGTTAATTGATATGCTACGTCGTGTAGTGCATCGTACAACAGTCTTATCGCTGCAGCTGCATCTTGTGGTTTTGCTGATCTGATGGTCATGCCTATTCATCCTCCGATTACAATTCAATGCAATTTAGTAATTCAAGTATCCCAGTCCTCAACCTCATAAAACAGCTCCATCTCGGACAATGCTGTAAAAGAACGCCGTTTAACTTCAGGATCCCCGATCTTTTCGTGCAGTCCAAACCCTCTTGATACCTTGAACGTAAAAGACAAACCATGAGGTACCATCGCACTCCCCCTATATACGCCATCTCTGCAGTACGGAATCTCAAATCCAGCATAGATTGTGGGGGAAACCGGTGTGGAAGGCGGTACCTTCACCTGAATCGTTATTTTCACAAGCTCAGGCAGCTCTTCCACGATCTTAATCTCTTTATCTGCGCTCAAGCTTCCCATTTGCAGCGTAACCCGGGTGCTGCCAGGAGTTTGAGGCTTCAGCGTTCCGTCCGGCAGCAGCGTGAGCCATTCCGGCTCCTCAACATGATAAGTTCCGTTCATCAACGTTTGCACAAATCCGCTGTCGTATGTAATGACCGGATTCAATTGTTTGACGGGGCCGCTTACCCCTACGATGCCATCACCATGCAGCTTAATCGAGGTTGGTTTTCCAATGTCGCCGAAAAAATACAGCAGGGGCGCTTGCGCTCTGCCTGCCCAGTCACTTTGACTGTGAGACGCTCCCGGATCAAGGAACAGCATGAGATCTTCTCCCGGCACAAAGCCGTCTTGGATCAAGCGTGCTGCTTCCTCCCGTGCGTATTTTTCCATGAAGACCCCTTCTGCGCCGCCCATATCAAGCCATACCTTAAGATTCGGATGCGTACCGTATCTTTCATAAAAAGGATATTCCTTAAGCTCTCCTTGAGCATCAAAATAGGCTTTGACAAAATAAGGTGACATGACCGCTATGCTTCCGAACACATCCGGTCTTCTAAAGCCGATATTGTAGGTGACGATCCCGCCCGCAGACGAACCCATCATGGCCGTGTGCCCCGGACCCTTCAACGTGCGAAAGTTCTGATTGATATAGGGTAAAACTTCTTCAATAATAAATAACTCATACCGTTCGCCGGCAAACGGGGGATCGAACACCTGATGCATCCTTGGATTGTCATGGAAGTATTCATTCAGTCTTTGATGAGGAACCGTTGCGATGCCAACGATGATAATCTCCTGCATCCGTCCTTCGGACACCAGCCGATCTGCGGTGACATGCATCTCCCACGAGCCGCCTCGCTCATCTGCTGAAAATACATGCTGCCCGTCATGCATATAGAGTACGGCATAATGCTTCTCCGTATTCTCATGATAACTGGGTGGAAGATATACATACAAACTTCGGGTATTGCTTAAGTTAACCGATGGAAAATCTGCAATTTCAACCATTCTTGAGGACATATTGACCATTCTAACCCCTCCTGACTATTTTTGCACACCTTATGCACTTGCATTCGGTTATTCACTCCAGGCGATGCCAGATAACAAAAAAAGGCACAACCCGATAAAATCAGGTTGTACCTCTTAGGTAAGCATTGCCTTACTCCACATTATACTGGGGAAATCCCCCATTTTCAATATCAGGATTTGTCCTCTGGCGGCTCTTTTGGCACATAATTAAAGATATCGCCATCCACAAAAGTATCAATCAAGCGTTCCAGCCATTTATAATAAGCAACGGCCTCACGCATCTTTGCCTGATCCTCTTGCAACACCGCTGTCAGTTCTTCGTCATCTTCATGTGCTTTACGGAGCTTCTCCGTTTCGTCCAGCGCTTTGCGCAGGACCAGAATGTTGCTCTCCACCGATTTTCTCCATTTAATATCAAAGAAATCCACGAAGCTCTGGTACCAGTCATACTCCACTTCATACAAATCCTTGCGGGAACCCTTCTCCCACACCTTGTTTACCATTTTATAATCGAGCAACGTCCGCACGCCTGTACTCATGCTGGTCTTGCTCATCTTCATTTCCTGTCCCATTTCATCGAGGTTCATCGGTTTATCCGCAAAATAAAGCAATCCGTATAAATGTCCCGTTGAGAGTGGAATGCCGTACAAATCCATATTCCGTCCAATATTTTCAATGACACGCTTACGAATCTTATGCACGGCTGCCTGCCGTTCATCATCTAAATGGTACAAGCCCATGCTTGCAGCCTCCTCTATCTGTAACCATCCAAGAAGTCATGTCAATATAACAAAACTAGGTGGACTCGAAGTGTAGTGTGAACGATCTCCATGAAATTTAAACAAGCCCCGATCCACACACATTCTCTGATCTATTGTAGGGAAAGCTATTTTAAAAGTAAAGAAGATCGCTCTAGAGGATATCGGAGCATATGGGAGCATTTCAAAGGATAACTTTGTACAGTTTTTACTGTACGTACTTTACGTACGGATATAACGTTTGATACTTTACGTATCGGTTGTTACAATGGGTGACATGGGTTTACGAGACGACAGGAATAAGAAGACTCGGTCAAATGGACGCGTCTCTATACAATAAAAAGGAGGAGTACTTTTGGCTATTCTGCAAGTTAACAAAGTCAGCAAATTGTTCGGCGCGAATCCGGAACAAGGGATTCAATTGCTGGAGCAAGGCTGGAGTAAAACGCGAATTGCGAAAGAAAAAAATATAACGGTTGGCGTTAACCGTGTCAGCTTCGATATCCATGAAGGCGAGATTTTTGTCATCATGGGGTTGTCAGGCAGCGGTAAATCTACATTGGTCCGTTTGCTAAATCGGTTGATTGAACCAACATCGGGCGAAATATTGATTCACGGCAAGGATCTCCGAAAAATGAACAAGGAACAGCTGCGGGAAGTACGACGCAAAAAAATCAGCATGGTGTTCCAGAAATTCGCCTTGTTCCCTCATCGCTCGGTTGTAGAGAATGTGGAATACGGATTGGAAATTCAAAAGATAGACAAAAGCAAGCGGCACGAAGCGGCCATGAAGTCGCTTGAGCTTGTAGGCTTAAAAGGGTGGGAAGAAAAAATGCCCGATCAGCTTAGCGGCGGCATGCAGCAGCGTGTCGGGCTTGCCCGTGCACTCGCCAATGATCCAGAGATTTTGCTGATGGATGAGGCTTTCAGCGCACTGGATCCACTCATTCGCCGAGACATGCAGGACGAATTGATCGAGCTCCAGGACAAAATGAAAAAAACGATCGTGTTCATTACTCATGACCTGGACGAAGCTCTCCGGATCGGCGACCGCATTGCCTTGATGAAGGACGGTTCGATTGTACAGATCGGAACGCCGGAAGAAATCTTGACTCAGCCTGCCAACGATTATGTTGAGCGGTTCGTGGAAGATGTGGATCTGTCCAAGGTGCTTACCGCATCACGGGTTATGCGCCGTCCGGAGACCATTACGATGGATCGTGGACCTCGCGTTGCGCTGGAGCTTATGCGTGAACGGGGGATTTCGAACCTGTTCGTTATTGACCGTTCCAAGAAGCTGCTTGGCGTCATTACGGCCGAAGATGCATCCGATGCCATGAAGAATAACCGCAAGCTTGAGGATATTCTCATCACAGACGGTCCAAGTGTTGGTCCTGATACATTACTGAATGAATTGTTTGAAATTACGAGTATGGCTAAAGTGCCATTGGCTGTTGTGGATGAGACCGGCAGGTTGATGGGTGTTATCGTCCGCGGTGCTGTTCTTGGTGCCCTGGCCGGAGAAAGCAAGAGCGAGGAGGTGACGCAAGATGCCTAAGATTCCTCTAGCTAGCTGGGTTGATTCCTTGGTCGAATGGATGGGAGACGTTTTCTCCGGTTTCTTTGACGCCATCTCCTTCATTATCAAAAACGTCGTGCAGCTGTTTACGGATTTGTTCTTGCTTCCTCATCCGTATCTGTTCATTGTCATCCTGGCTGTCATTGCCTACCTATTAGGCCGTCTGCCGTTGACTTTGTTTACAGCCATCGGTTTTCTGCTCATCGATAACTTGGGCTACTGGTCACAGACCATGAGCACGCTCAGCCTGGTTATCACGGCAGCCTTGATCTCCGTTATACTGGGTGTTCCTCTGGGTATATGGGCGGCCTACAGCAAGTCGGCATCCCGCGTGATCATACCGGTTCTCGACTTTATGCAAACCATGCCGGCGTTTGTGTACTTGCTCCCTGCTGTCACATTCTTCAGCTTGGGCGTGGTTCCAGGGGTTATCGCTTCGGTTATCTTCGCCATTCCACCAACGATTCGCCTGACCCGCCTTGGCATTATGCAAGTATCAGGTGAACTGACGGAGGCTGCAGATGCATTCGGTTCGACTTCCGGGCAGAAATTGTTCAAGGTTCAGCTTCCGCTGGCCATGCCAACCTTGATGGCCGGTATTAACCAGACCATCATGCTGTCCTTGTCAATGGTCGTCATCGCTTCGATGATCGGTGCCCAAGGTATCGGTGCCGAGGTCTACCGGGCCGTAACCCAGCTGCAAATTGGTAAAGGGTTTGAAGCTGGCTTGGCTGTCGTTATTTTGGCGATTGTCCTCGACCGCTTTACACAAAATATATTTAAAACGAAAAAAAGGGGTGCTTAATTTTGAAGAAACAAAAGTTTTGGTTGCTGCTAAGCTTGGCTGCTGTTCTGGTTCTGTCTGCTTGCGGACAGGGCGGAAACGGCGGCACGGATGGAACGACGGACAAAGGGACTGACGGCGGTGCTACTGCTTCCCTCGGCGAACAAGTGAAACATGAAATCATCGGTATTGATCCAGGTGCAGGTATTATGAAAGCTGCGGCGGCTGCGATTAATGAATATGGATTGACCGACTGGAAACTGATCGAAGGCTCCGGTGCTGCCATGACGGCAACCCTCAACAAAGCCATCAAGAACGAGGATCCGATCATTATTACCGGTTGGACTCCGCACTGGATGTTTGCCAAGTATGACCTGAAGTATCTGGAAGATCCGAAGAAAGTATTCGGTGAAGCGGAAGAGATCCACACCGTTGTCCGTCTTGGACTGAAAGAAGATCATCCGGAAGCTTACAAGTTCCTGAGCAATTTCAAGTGGACATCCGACGATATGGGTCAGATTATGACGGCAATCCAAGAAGGCCAAGACCCTGAGGCTGCCGCTAAAGAATGGGCAGACAGCAACGCAGAGAAAGTGGATGCCTGGCTTGAAGGCGTTCAGCCGGTTGACGGCAAGAGCTTCAAATTCAGTTATGTAGCCTGGGATTCCGAGATTGCCAGCACCAACCTGTTGAAAGTGATCATGGAAGAGAAGCTCGGATACAAAGTTGACGCGCTTCAAGTAGAAGCAGGCCCAATGTGGACCGGCGTTGCCAATGGCGACGTGGATGCAACCGTAGCAGCATGGCTTCCATTGACGCATGCCGACTACTGGGATAAGTTCAAGGACCAAGTCGAAGACCTTGGCGCTAACATGGAAGGCGTAAAAACCGGCCTGGTGGTTCCGTCTTACGTGGAGGCAAATTCGATTGAAGATTTGAAGTAAATGAATGTAAGTAGCCATCCCATGGCATATGGGGTGGCTTTTTTCTTTTCGTGCTCACGATTGTCGGCCTGGTCTGAGGAGGATGTATCCGTTCCGGTCGCTGTTGAAACCAGGAAAACGGGATGATATTCTTGCGGTATTTTCCCGGTTTCAAAGGCGAACGCCAGGTCTCCTCCACGGATACATCCTCTTTTCTTGGCTGGCCTCCAATCTTTCCACCCAACGAAAAGATAGCCATCCCTTTCTTCTGGGATGGCTTCTTGGGGGCTGGGCGGGGGAGGGGCTGAGCTGACCAGTTCCACACGGTCAGCTAGCCTGATTTATTGCCGGGCATGCTGTGACTCCTCTGGACTCACAGGCTTGTTGGCACAGCTTGTTGGGACTGGTGGTGCCCGGTGCAGTCCCTCTTAATCAAGCAAGTCTGTCGGCTTGCTCTCCTCCACCGATACATCCTCTACTCTTGGCTGGCTCCGATTTTTCCACACCCGGATTGCCGGACATGCTGTGACTCCCCTTGGGACTCACAGGCTCGCCGGCTCAGCTTGTAGGGGCTGCTGGTGCCCAGGTGCTGTCCCTCTTAATTAAGCAAGCCTGTCGGCTTGCTTTCCTCACCGATACATCCTCTACTCTTGGCTGGCTCCAATCTTTCCACACCCGGATTGCCGGTCATGCTGTAAATCCCCTTGGGACTCACAGGTTTGTCGGCCTAGCTTCCTTGGCCTTTCGGGGGCTGCCTTCCCCGATACGGCCTCGTAACATTGTACGAGCACTACTGCAGCTCGTCCTTCTCTCACAAAAAAAGATCATGCCCACAAAAATGAGCATGATCTTTTTTCTACTATAATAAGCACTATTCTTTTATCGTAACCGTTACGGGAGAGTATTCGGCAATAACGGTTTGTCCATGCACGGATACGCTGCCCTGCGGCGTAAGATCTTTTTCGGTCATGATGCCAAGCGCGATGGTGAATTTGTTGAACTTGATAGGGATGTTCTTCTCCCGGCGGATCTCTTCGCCGTTCACGTAGAAGATCGCTTCGTCCTCAGCACGGTTATACGTGATTTTGTACGTGTTGAATTCCCGCGGCGTGAAGTGTGTATCCTCCTCTTTGAAAATGCAGAAGTAACGGGTCTTGTCCGATTCCGGCACCTGCACGCCCGGGAACGGCAGGACGGCATACACGCTGGCGTACTTGTCGTTCGAAGCAAAAAAGTCCAGTGCTGCGCCCGTGCTGAAATCAAGCAGATTCAAAGATACGTAGCCGTCATACAAGTCGCCGGGAACCGTACCTTGGGTGCGTGCCCGAATTTGCAGCTCGAACGTGACCTCACCGGATTCCGGCACTTCCACCTCTTCGTTGGAATAATACATATGCTTGGCATTATCGAGAATTTGGATCTGATCATTCTGGCGGCTCAGCGGCGCGCGCACGTACAGGATGCCGTTGCGGACGATCACGACCGCATTCGGCTCGCGATATTCCCAGAATGAGCCGTCCGGCAGCGGGAAACCGCCAATCTTCCAAGTCCCGCTCTCGGACAGGATGGAGTGAAAATCACCAAAAACGCGTTGTTGTTCCATCTAATTCCCCTTCTTCCTTACAAAGTCTGAATGATTCCTTGGATAAGCAATGACAGGATCAGCACGCCGCCGCAGCGCATGGTGGTCATCGTTGACGCACCCATCAGCGGTAAATAGGCTTCGGAACGGTTGCTGTCCTTCAGTCTTCCATAGACAAGATACAACGGAATCATCGTAAGCAGTGCAATCAATGCGTAAGGCGGGAGCGCCCCGGCCAACACACATGCTATCAAGGATAAGCAGGCTAGCAGCAGCAGGACCCGCGAGAAGCTCAGCGCTCTTTTTTCACCCCATACCACCACCAGGGTCTTCTTCCCGGCCTGACGGTCTGCCTGCCAATGTAAAAAGTGATGATTAAACAAAATCAGCGTTGTCAGCAGCCCGATGGGCAGTGACAGCAGCAGCGCCCGGACATCCATATGTGAGGTTTGAACGTAGTATGCGCCCATCACCGGTAAAATACCAAAGGATAGCAAAATCGCAATCTCGCTGAACCCCTTGCCGCGATATCCGAATTGAATCGGCGGTGCGACATAGAAATAAGCGATCAACCCGCCAAGTCCGCCGAAGACGAAAGCCCACCAGCCACTGATCAAACTGAGGATAATGCCGCTCAGCGCAGCAATCCCGAACAGTGTCCAGGTAACGATCTCGAATTTACGGAGCGACCAGACGCCCTTCGTAAGAAAACCGGAGTTCGTGGAGATTGCATCTACATGCTCCTGCGCTTCCGTATCCGTTCCGTTCTTATAGTCCCACAAATCGTTCACCATATTGGAGAACAGATGGGCAGCGCCGCTACCGATCAAGGTCAATAAAAAGAGGCCTAAATGGACTTCACCTGTCCATACATAAGCCCCGAGTGCTCCCAAAGCAACCGGAATCAGCATAACAGGAATTACTTTGATTCGGGAAGCTTTTTTAAACTGTTCAAGGGCATCCACTTGGTTATGCTCCTTTCCTTCTATAATACAGAATAGAACGCCTGCAGACAGCTGCAGACGTTAACGTTGTGAAACATGGAACTTGCATAAATAAGAATATCATAATTGTCGAACTTTGTAATCCGTTTGTTAGAACTTGGCTATGCAACCATTATACCGATGAGCGCTCGATTAGCTCAAAGGCAAGCTCCTTGCGAATCGGGTCTTCCTGCTCCCCTTGAATATGCCCATACAGCATCTTGAAGGCCTCGGAGCCCATATCAAACAGCCGGTTATCAATCGTGGTGAGACCCAGCATTTTGCCGATCGGCTGGTTGTCGAATCCGATAACAGCGAGCTCTTGCGGAATGGACAGTCCTCTCTTCTCGGCTTCATAGATCAAACCGGCGGCCACATGGTCACCCGTTACCAGCAAGCTACTTGGACGTTCCTCCATAGCGGACAGCCGATCCATAATCGCCGCACCGTCTTCCAGATCGATACAGCCATCCAATATCCATTCCTGACGGAAAGGCTCCCTGATCTCCTTAAGGACTTCTTCATATGTCACTTGGCGTGCCCTCGTGCTCGGACTATCCAGTCTTCCCACCGTGAAGCCGATGCGTCGATGTCCCCGCTTTATCAAATAGTGCATGGCACTGCGAAATGCCTCCGCATGGTTTATATATATAGAAGAAAATAATCGTTCGCCCGCATCCTGACAGCATACAATCGGTCCATAAGCGCAGTAGGCTTCGATCTGTTTCGGAGTCACGGCCGACGATAAAATAATGATGCCGTCAATCTCGCGGTTACGCAGCATCTCCAGCACTTCCACTTCCTTATCCGGCGCATACCCGGTTTGGCACAGGATCAGGCGATAGCTAGCGGCAAGCGCTTCTTGTCCAGCTCCCTCCATCAGCAAGGAGAAGTAGGCATGATTTATAAACGGCAGCATGATGGCAATATTCATCGTTTTCCCTGTAATCAGATGGACCGCATTCATATTCCGGGCGTATTTCAGCTGTTTCATGGTCTCCAACACACGTGTCCGCTTATCTTCTCTGACATAGGGATGATTGTTCAGCACCCGGGATACCGTTGACACCGAAACGCCTGCCAGCTTGGCAATCTCTTTAATATTAGCCACAATCCATCAAGCCCCCTTCATCCACTGGTTCCTTCCTGATACTATCATGATTGCTTTCCCTATTCAAAGGGAAGCAACCCGGTAGCAAAAGGCAGTTGTATTAACGATCCGAAACCGTCCCTTGGAAATTCCAGAGCTAATCTCAGCGCACGGAAGGATTACAAGATGAATGCAAAAGATGAACAACGATAAAAAGAAAACTTGATCTGGTATGCTTTTCATACTTTACACTGAGGTTGGGTGGAAACCTTCATTCATTGTCAGCGTGACCGCAAGGGCGTGATGGCAAGGGCAAGGCTTCTGCCTTTTTATCATGATTCGTGAAACTTGGACCTTGTCCATAACGTTATCCTTGTCAAAAGGAGTGATGGATGATGGAGACGTTCGGCAGAGGCTGCCTGTACTTGATCATTGGCATGGTGGTATTGCTGCTGCTTGCCCTGCTATTGGGGACAACAATTACGATCCCTTGGTTTATCTTCATTCCAATAATTATTATTGCCTTTGCTATAGCTGCATCCAAGAGCAAGCACAAGGATGATGATTAAGCGAAACCGCAGGTCACGTCGCCGGATGCTAAATGGGTTGTTTACGCCTCGTTTTCGGAACCACATGCGAGTTTAGCCCGATCAGTCGATTACCTTGCCACCGTACACAAAAAAAGACTCCCTTCCCGGGAGTCCTTTTCATTCCATATGATTCCGAACGTTCTGTAGCAGGTTACCTGTTTATTTCGAGATATTCTTGAATGCCTCTGTCTGCTGCTTAATGCCGACCTCGGTGGCAAAACGCTCGATGCTGGAAGCTCCGAAGAATCCCTCGACTCCCTTGGTTCTGGACAATACATACGCCGCATCCTCAGGTTCTGCAATCGGACCGCCATGGCACAGAATCATAATGTCCGGGTTAATGGCTTTACCGGCATCGCAGATCGCTTGAATCTTTTCAACGCAATCGTCGAGTGTCAATGCTGTTTTCGCACCTATGGTTCCTTTTGTGGTAAGGCCCATATGAGCAACCAGGACATCGGCTCCTGCTTCAGCCATCTTCTTCGCTTGATCGACATCAAACACATACGGGGTAGTCAGCATATCCAGCTCATGCGCCTTCCGGATCATCTCAACCTCCAGATCATAGCCCATGCCCGTCTCTTCCAGATTCGCCCGGAATACGCCGTCAATCAAGCCAACCGTCGGAAAGTTCTGCACGCCGGCAAAGCCTTGCTCCTTAAGCTGCTTGAGGAAAATATCCATGATCCGGAACGGATCCGTGCCACAAACACCCGCCAATACTGGCGTATGCTTCACGACCGGCAGCACCTCGCTTCCCATGTCCACCACAATCTGGTTCGCATCTCCGTACGCCATCAGTCCGGCGAGTGAGCCGCGCCCAGCCATCCGATAACGGCCTGAATTGTATATAATAATCAGGTCCACACCACCAGCTTCGGCGCTCTTGGCCGATATGCCTGTCCCTGCTCCCGCTCCCAATAATACTTTACCTGCTGCTACTTCCGCTTTTAATTTTGCTAACACTTCTGCTCTTGTTGTCATTGCCATGATCATGTCCTCCTTCAGTGTGAATACTTGAGTGTGGGTGTGTAACCTGCGCCAAACTTATTGCCGTTTCATCAGTTCCATCAGCTTATCGGCCGCAGCCACGGCAAAAGCTTGATCATTGATGTCGGTATTCATCTCGATCAATTCAACAGTTTTACGGTCTATGCGTTGTCTTAACGTGTCAAACAGCATCTTATCCTCTTCCGGTCCATGGAATGATTCGCCTTCCACGTCGAGCATCGATACACCCTGCAAAGGAAGCATCAGCACGGTAGATCCTTGTGACATATTCAATTTGTCTGCAATCAACTCCCCAAGCTGCCGGTTCTCCTCAACTGTGGTCCGCATCAGCGTAACCGAGGGGTTATGCTTGTACAGATTCCGCTCCCGGAATGCCTCCGGCACGGTATCATAAGGACCGAAGTTGACCATATCCAGCGCTCCGGTTGATACGACCTGCGGCACCTTGCAGCGTCCGGCTGCTTCCAGGCGATGCGGACCAGCCGCCAAAACGCCGCCCACCAGCTCATCACACCATTCTGTTGTCGTCAAATCCAGTACACCGTCTATATATCCGGCCTCAATGAGGCTTTCCATCGTTTGTCCGCCCGTACCTGTTGCGTGAAATACAAGCACTTCGTAACCATGCAACTCCAGATGCGCCCTGGCATAATCGATGCACGGGGTCGTAACCCCAAACATTGTCGCTGCAACCAGCGGCTTTTTATCCATCGGGGGCACCGATTCGAACTGAACCATACCGGCAATCGCATGTGCCGCGTTCGTGAATATTTTGGTGGAAAACGAATTCAGTCCGGATACATCCACGATGGACGGGAACATGATAATGTCACTTGTCCCCACATAAGGTGCTGTATTGCCGGATGCGACCGTGGACACCATCAGTTTCGGAACGCCGATCGGCAATGCCCTCATGCCCGCTGTGACGATGGAAGTACCTCCAGTACCGCCGAATGACAGCATGGCGTCGAATTTGCCCTCCGCATACAGCTTCGGTACAATTTTTTCCATTCCTAGAGCCAATGCCTCAGTACCTGCCGACCGATCCTTCCGGGCCGCGATCTCGCGTATATCCACACCAGCTGCCGCTGCAACTTCGATGTTGGATACATCCGGCGTGAACATCGGCTCAAACACACCGCTGTGGATCATAAACGTCTTTAACCCCAAGCTCTCGATAACGGATTTAACGTATGAAAACTCGGCACCCTTCGAATCAAATGTCCCCGCAATAGCTACCGTCTTCACCGTGCTGACCTCCTCCATATCTCATCTCAGGATCGCTTGCACCCGTCCTGACAGGTCCAGCATAGGATCCCTACAAGACCATAATACAGCGCTTTCAAATAAAAAAGATCGTATCGATGTACGATCTTTATGTATATTTGTCTTTCATATGTTGACGATAGGATTGGGGAGAAGTTCCCGCGTATTTTTTGAAGGTTTTGCTGAAATGAACATAGTCAGGGTAGCCTACCAGCTCGGCTATTCTGCCCAGGGACAACTTGCTGTGCTTCATGATTTCCTGCGCTTTGTGAATCCTGTATTTAGCTATATATTCCGGAAAGCTGCACCCCACTTCCCTGTTAAACAGGGCGCTCAAATGCGTTCGTGAAACATGAATACGCTCTGCCAGCTCGTTCATTGAAATCGGGCCCGCGTAATTCTCGGCAACATATTCCTTCACAAATGCAACATAATCCATCGGCTCTTCGAGCCGCGTCAGCTTCTCCATCAGCTGCCGATCCTGCTCCAAATGCCCCGTTGCCTTAAAACGATGCGTTGCATCCACAATGGCTTCTTCCGTCGGTGTTCGTTCAAAGCTCGAACCGCCCACGTAACCCATGGCTGACGTGTTGTCATACATATACTGAACATCGATTGGCATATGGACCGGACCGCCATACACCAGCTTGATTGGCCGCCTGTCCGAAGCATCACATACTTCAAATATGTCTCTGGCGATTTCCGCCCCCTTCTCCAGCGACCATGCTTTCGTGGTGCCCATCAACCCGCCTGTCGTGACGCCCAAATGGGCGCAGATGATATCGGCCCCCGCATCCAGCATCCACATCGTCTGCTCTGGAGTAAAAACAAAGGCCATCGTAAACATATCTTGCGCATGAGCAGCCCGGATGGTCTCTACCTCCTGCAGATAGGTGATGCCTTCTTCCTCTAAAGCTTCACGAAACTGTCCATCTATCAGTCCTACGGTCGGATAGTTAATAATGCCGGCAAAACCGCTGCCGCGGATGAATGCCAAGTAATCGGGAAGCTGAATGGTTGGATCTGTCCCGCATAGGCCGAAGATCACCGGTATGTCACGGACCACCGAAAGAATCTCCCGCAAGCCGAATTCCATCACCATTTCATTGCCGTTCGCGTAGGGCATGAAACCCGCCAGGGAGCCGAGCCCCATCTGCCGAAAACGGCCCGAATTCAGGGCCAGTATCAAATCAGCCCCGCCCTTAACCGCATATTTTGCCGAGATTCCTGCCCCTGCCGCAACGCCAATCAATCGCTCCTGCGTCCGTATTCCTTTATGCAATCGGTCTAAAATTTGTTCTCTGGTCGTTATCAAAGCTATTGGTCCCCTTATCTTCAATCTGACCGTCATAATCATCGTTTCCTTATATCGCTAATCCTATTATAAATGAATATCAATAGAGACGCTTGTCGTAACTGTCCTGTAATCCCCGAGTAACCGACTCCTCCGTCACACGATCTTGATTCACATGATCCGCAATGATCCGTGATGGATTCGGCAGCTGCTCGCTCGGCATCCAGGAATCAGGTTTCCATGCTTGGGAGCGTATGAAGGCTTTTGCACAGTGGATATAGCATTCTTCGACCTGTACCCCGATACCAAGCCATGGTCGTTTGCCCTGTACACTGAGCTGCTCCATAATTTCTTCGTCTCTTACCAGAACGGCGCTACCGTTGACTCGTAAGGTCTCCTTCAAACCCGGTATGACAAACACGATGCCGACCCTCGGGTTGGACAGGATATTGCGCAGCGAATCAAAACGGCGATTGCCCGGACGTTCCGGAATAACCAAACAGGATTCATCCATCACATGTACAAACCCCGGTGCATCCCCCCTGGGCGAAACATCGCAATAACCGGATGCGTCCGAAGTAGCTATAAATAGCAACGGACTCTTGGCAATGAAGTCTTTGCAGTGATGATCCAATCGATCAATCGTTTTATGTTTGACGACGTGACTGGACTCGCCGAACAGTTCGCGAAGCTCCTCCTCCGATGTAATGATGGACTGAAAAGGACCTTTTGTCATCATAATCACTCCCCCACGAATGTATAGAGCCCCCCACAAGTTCAGAAGAACCTATGGGAAGCCCTACTCATTATTATAAGAAGACAAGCAGCAAAATACCAACGACAAAGCAATAATAAGCGAAATATTTCAGATTACCCCGTGCCATGATATTCATGAACCATTTCATCGCAAAATAGGTACAGAACAGGGTAGCGATAAATGCTATGAGATAAGGCATTAGCAGCGAAGAAAATTTGGGATCCGATGTGATATCCGACACCCCCAGCACCATGCCGCCGAGACTTATAGGAATATACAGCATAAAGGAAAACCGCAGCGCTGTCTCCTGCTTCATCCCCACAGCGATCGACGTAATGACGGTCGAACCGGATCGGCTAATACCCGGGATCAGCGCAACCGCCTGGGCTAAACCTACGATAAGCGCGTCCTTGAATGACAGGTCATTGTCCAGCTTGCGGCCGCGAAGATTCCGAATCAGCCAAAGGGCTACCCCCGTGAACAGCAGCGCAACGCCTACCGTACGTACAGAGGCAAATATTTCTTCAATCTGATCCTTGAACAACAGACCGATAATGACGGCCGGAATCGTACCTACGATAATATACAGAATAAACATGAAGTCGGATTTATACTCCGGTTTTCGTGTGCGCAAATAACTTAGGCCGTTCACGATCAATCTCTGCAAATCCTTGCGAAAGATAAATACAATCGCAATTAATGATGCCGTATTGGTCAGAATTTCAAACGACAGCCCGTTCTGCTCCATGCCCATGAGTCTCTGGGCGACAATCAAATGACCGCTGGAGGATACCGGAATCGGCTCCGTAACCCCCTGCACAATACCCAATAGCAAGTACTTCAACCACAAGATGAAATCTTCCATAACTCTCCTACTCTCTTTACAACATTTGTATTGCTATAAAAAATACTAGTCTATCATAGCCCAAAAAAATAGCAATAATCAAACCACGAATGGGCAAAAAAGGTATGTAAACAAGAGAAGCCCCTCTAACCACGGAATTAGAGGGGCTCCTAATCTATTGTTAAGAGGTGATTCCATCATAAGATATGTAGCTTAATGAAACCTTAAAGCTTCATTAGCGAGACATAAAAAGTTGTGAGCGCCCCATTGATCACTATGATCACTCATTAGAGTGGATTAATATTCGCAACAATAGTTCATTTTCCCCATTAATTTCTATAATTCTACAATATCCTTACTCTTTCGCTTTAAATATAGAAATATATACCTAGTTCTGATAGACTATTCTATAATATTCCTGTTATTACAGGTTAACAACAAGCGGAATATTTCCGTTCAAGCCAATCCCCTAGCCGATAGGGACTCAAGAAAAGAGAAGAAAAAATGAAACGCCTAGCAACATCAACCCTGTTCATGCTATTGTTATTGGTCATGCTAACTGCATGCAGTTCAGGAAAAGACACAACCGAAACTTCCTCCACCCCTTCAACCCCAGAAAATGAAGCGGCGAAAAACACTGCCTCTGAAAATACGAAAAAAAATGAAGAGCCTAATAAAACTCAATCATTTAAGGGGGAGAATTTCTCCTTTTCCTACCCTTCGACGTGGAAGGATGCAGAGCTTAACATTCCTCAAGTCATTGCGGCATTCGTAAATCCTAACCCCCAAGGAGCTTTTGTTGATAATTTAAATGTAGTTATCGAGGAATCGTCTGCTACTCCCGAAGAAGCAGCTAATGTTGCCGTACAAGGTTTAACCAATGGAGATGGGGGACCATTAATACAAAACTTCAAAAAACTGAACTTCATCGACGTTCCCAAAAAGGCAGCGGGGATACTGGAATCTGAATACACTCATGGAGAGTCCAACGCCCAGGTCATATTAACTCAATATTTTGTCTCAAACGGCAATGAACTTTACACGCTCTCCATTTCCTATTCCAAGACAGCCTACGATAATGGAGGAAAAGCGAGTGTCCAAAACATAATGGACTCGTTCGAAATCGTTAACGTTAGTAATCAGGTGGAAGACGCGAATGCTAACGCTGGCAGTAATGTCGAAGGATTAACGGAAGAAAACCTTTTCGCTGAAATCATGGCTTATGTTATTCCTATTGAAATTGAAAACGGAACTTTAGACGAGCTCACCTATAACTATTTTGTTCAGCATTATGAGTTATTTCCAGCGCTTACACCTAAAGCTCAAAAGAAAGCGAAGGCAGAAGTCGATCCAAATATTACGTCACGTCACCTCAACAAAAATCTGAGTCCCTATTTGGATCAGATGATCGAGGTAAGTGGATACGTTGTTGATATCATTGAAGATGAAGTCGAAGAGGGTATTACCCTTGCCGAAATACACATCATAGATGATAATGACAACTCCATTACCGGTTTTTATGCCCACTCTACCGGTGATATTTTGCAAGACGATTATGTCACGATGCGAGGAGTCCCGGCAACATATTATTCGTTTGATAATATTAGTGGCGGAACCACGAATTCCATTATTATCGGTGTGTCCACGCTTGAGAAGACGGAATAGTTTGTTTCTAATAGATGCTCTGATATCCTAAGCCCATTTTTGGGCTTTTCTTTTTGCAAACTTGATGAACGGACCACCAGCACGTTGGCCGAAGTGATGCTTCCCTTATACTGGGCATAGATCTGGGTTTTTCCCGGCTTATGGCCGATCAGGTTTCCTTCCTTATCCACCTCGGCTATATCCGGATGATCACTGATGAATGTTGTTTGCCTTGTGATGTCGATTTCGTTTTGGTTAATATAGTTACGCAATATGACCTTCAAGTCGAGCATCGTGCCTTCCGCAAGCGAATACTCGTCAGAATCCAGCTTGATATAGCCAGAGACAGGTTCGAATTCGTCCGAGTCTTCCGGGAACACGGTAATGCTCAATCTGGCCGTGAAACCTTCGTAAGCTGCTATAACATAGCTGTTCCCCGGCTCGTGCCCTGTAATCCGGCCCAATGCGTCGATTTCCACGATGGCGCTGTCCGCCGATACATAATCTGCGGCGCTGGACAAATCGCTCTTTGTGCCGTCGGAATAAACCGCTTGAAGCACGGTAAAGACGCTTGTACCTGCTTTCAATTTCTTTTCCTTTTCCGTAAACGAGATGCCCGTCAGCGTACGTTCGACTGGCCTGTCCGCTGAAGGCGACAGCTTCATAAGCTGGAACTTCTTCACGTCCCCCCGTACAACGGTTCCCGGAAAAATAAATCCGCCGTCAGGTGTTACCGCTGCACTTCCACCGAGGTAGATGGGAGGGCCCTTAAACAATTCCCTGCTGATAAACTGGCCGTTCCCATCGACGCTCAGCACATCGTATTGCCTTTTGTAATCCAGACTGTTCTGAGAAATATGTTCTCCCAGCATGGCGTAGCCGTCTTTTGTGTGGACAAGACGTTTAAAAAATTCGGAATTCATCCCGTCGCGATATGTTTTTTCCCATTGTTCCTGTCCGTTCAGGTCCAACTTGGTAAGTGCATTCACACGATTGCGGTCGATACGTTTTTCACTGCCAATGACATAACCCCCATCTTCCGAAGCAGTGATGGAAAATGCAGTCCAGCGGCTATCCGGGTCCTTGAATTGTTTCGACCAGACTTCTTTGCCTTGATCATCAATTTTGACCATCAGCATCGCATCCAGGTCTCCCGTTTCATATTCCGCCCGGCCTACGCCGCCAACGGCAATGTACCCTCCATCATTTGCCGGAATAAGGTCGTTAAACTCTACGCTGTCTGTATAATTGTATTTGTTATACCACAACGTCTCACCGTTTATATCGATCTTTAAAATATAGGCTTTTTCATAGGCAACCCAGCCTACGGACCCACTCCCGGCTATAAAAAAATCGCCGTCCTCCGTTTCGACAATTGCAGTCGGGGTACTATGAATTGTATCATCCTGTACCTTCTCCCATAATACATTGCCCGATGAATCCAGTCTAATTATATACAGCTGACCAACAATCGGTACGTCTTCTGAATTCGTGTTACCGGCTACTAGATATCCGCCGTCCTTCGTCTCAATGACCCGGTATGCCATACTATTCGTAGTAGGATACATAGGCTTCTGTTCCCATTCAACCTGGCCCTCTGCATCAAGCTTTAAAATGTAAGCCTTTTGATACTTTCCAGCCTCGAAGATACCTCCAACGGCTATATAGCCGCCATCAGAAGTCGGGATCACTTCATTCCCTGCGGAGTTACTCCCGTAATCCCTGGACCATTCGGCAGTTGACTGCGCCGAATCGGTAGCCGCGTAGCTTAATCCGGGCATTAATCCGAACATCAGCAGCAATCCGGCAAAACACGCCATCAATAATCGTGAATATTTTCTAGACACAATCCTACCCCCATTAGCAAATGATATTTGTGAGATTGTCAATATCTTCAATTCCTTTTTATTATTCATTCGATTCCCTGGAATTGGTATCCAACAAACCTCATAATATTCTGATGCAATGGAACTGTTTACCAGTGTTTTGACATTTAACACTGACGAGTAGATCATCATATCGCTGACCTTGTCATCTTTTTGTGCTATGACCATTCCAGCCAGGTCAATCTGAGCGATGCGCACCTTGGCGATCACCATACTAAAAGAACCCCGTTAGCCTAAGCCAACAGGGTTTCTTATCGACGCGATCATATTACTTATAATGCGAAGATGGATAAACAACTGCTTTTCCTTGTACTTCAACTTCAACTTGTTTCATTCCTGTTATGTTTATTTCGATTTGTTCAGTGATGTCTTGAGAGACAAACAAGGACTTTAATTCTTCTTTTGTATCTTTATTCTTGATCACAATCGTTGCGTCCTTTTCGATCGCGCAGATGTCTAGGACTAACGTTTGATATTTGCCTTGAGGAAAAAGGTACACACTTGGCAAAGAACCCTTAGTGAGTATAACTTCTTTAAAATCCCCAGTGTATGCATCGTCTCTAGTTAATGCAGTATTGTAGTACTTCACCTGTTCGTTCAAAATAGGAGTTTCCTTTAATTTCTCACCGATATGTACTGTCCCTTTAGCTTTATCAATCGTTATGTTGGTTTTAGTTGCTTCTTTAACGGTACTTACCGGCAAATAATACTGACCATTTACCAAAATCGGTTTCCCAGAATGGCTCCATACTTTCCCGTTTAGAACATACTTAAAGTTCTGGATCGTTCCCTTGATTTGTGGAGCTGCTGCATACACGGCAGTACCTCCCAACATCAATAGTGCAGTCATTGCTAAAACAATTTTCTTTTTCTTCATTCCTCTTTCTTCCTCCCCTTCTGTGATTTTCCTAAACCATTAAATTATCGGACATTATATCGGAATAATCAATAGATAAAAAAAGGGATACGGAATAAAATGGGCAAATTGTTAGTTTAACCGCTATAAAGTTATATCCAGATTTTGCCATAATAAGTGTTATACTTTACAAAAAAAAGGAGTTGTATCACTTGAAGAAATCGTTTGTTAAAACCATTACCACTCTAGCACTTGGCATGATGATTGGATCGACAACAATTGCAGCTGCAGCACCAGGTACAATTCAAGCTGTTTTATCAAAATTCACGATTATCGTAGATGGACAAAAACAAAATCTCAAATCTGATCCGATTATATACAAAGGTACAACCTACCTTCCGGTTCGTGAGGTTGCTGAAATGCTAAACGCTGAGTTATCTTCTTTCGATAGCAAGGCTAAGAGAATAGAATTGACACAAACACCAACAAATCCCCAAGTAAATTCCAATCAAACCAATGCACCACAGACACCACTAACACTCAAACTTAATGAAACCGCTACTCGAGGTGATATGACCCTAAAAGTTAACAGTGTAAGCTATACAAACTTCATCCCATCTGGACCTGGATCGACATCTGGTATGATTGCTGATAAAGGAAACAAGTTCGCTGTTATTGAATTTGAAGCAACGCTAAACGAAGAGCCGACAAACCAATTCGCATGGAGTGCATTAGATTTTTTTGATAGCGCTACTATTAGTGGCAAGAAGATCAGTTCAGCTACTTCATATGACCATACCAATCTACTAAAAGGTGAGACGAAAACTATTCAAGTTACGCTCAACCTTCCAGAAAATATGGATATCAGTTCTATCACCTTTAGAGATCCAAGTAAAAATTCGATTTTCGGAACGATCAATCTTAAATAAACGATGCCAACGGAGGCGACCCGGTACCGATATTCGGGCCGCCCACGCCAGAAACGCGACCTTTTTGTGATTCTAACAGAGACCCCTTAAGGTCTCTTTTTCATTTATTAAATTTGCGAATAAACTGAACCGCCTTGGAAATATCATGTTCCAGATTTGATAACCGGCACTTTCAGAACAGTTTACTTGTAAAGTCAATGGTCAAGTTAACGAAATCTTACCTTTGAACAGCTGATGCAAAACCATCGTGGTTACGCCGATCACATAATTTCTTTTGCCTAAACTCGCTGGGGTAACCCCATTCGAGTCATATAAACCATCCACCGCAAATTTGGCTAGATGATCGTGAATCTTCTGAATGCATTTCGGTGATGTCATGAACCACCCGTCCAAAATGGTCTTTTGCGGGCCAAACAGATTCATCATGACCGCAACCGCCCTGCTCAAAAACAGCAGGCTTCGATTCATCATCGTCTCGATCCAAACTTCCCCGCGTTCATACGCTTGTACAACTTCTTCAATGGTTTGAGGTACAGGGCAGCCATGCTTGGCTGCCCTTTTCCGCGCCTGCTCCAGCACATAGGTACTGTTAAACCAATTATCATGCAGCAGGGCGACCTCGCCTGCTCTTCCTTTGTACCCCGAATAGACCTGGCCATTCACGATAAACCGGGCTCCGACACCTTCATATATCCATACATATAGCACATTCTTAACGCTAGGACTCGTCTCCAGATAATATTCCGCAAATGCTGCGGCATTGGTGTCGTTCATGACGTAAATTGGCAGATTATAATAACGGGACTGGAGCAGCCTGATGATCTCAAAATCCTTCAGATTCAGATAACGTGCATACGTTATTGTCCCGCTGCCCTCATCAACAATACCCGGAGAAGCAATGCCGATTCCTTTGATTTGGGAGAAGTCACTGATTCCCGCAATTCGGACAATCTCGTTTATACAGTCAAATATCGCCTGCAGAACCTGGTCATTTCCTTTTACAGCCGGAACTGTAAGCTCAGCGACGATTTCACTGTGGAAATTGGATAGCGTGCAGTAAAATGTGTTGTTTCCCAACCCGACCGAAATGACAAACCCTTTATCTTTGCTAATCTCCAGCGATATGGCCTTGCGCCCCGCACCAACCGATGACTTTTCGCCCGATTCGACAATGTATCCTTCGGCAATCAGCTCATCCACCAGAGAGGACACGGTCGTAGCGCTCAGCTGCGTAACCTTTGCGATATCCGCGCGCGACATCGCTTTTTCCCTATGAAGTAAGCTTAAGATGGTCGCTCGGTTGATTTCTTTCATTAGATATACGTTACCTCTAATATGTTTCATGCATGTACCTTTCTCCAGGGTAATGTGTTCTCTAGAAAAAGAAACCCCCTAGTTTCCAATGTTCTTATCCATTACTTCATTACTTCATTACTTCATTACTTCATTACTTCATTACTTCTTTATTCGCCTCATACGCTTTGTTCTGGATAGCTTCTAATTCATCAAAACGCATGGATCTCACTTTCTCAGCGAATGCCTCAAATTGAGATAACGGCTCCTGCCCGATAATAAACTTGCTAATCATCTCATTCACATAGGTATCGATCTGCGTTTTGATCTCCGTGCTCGTCTCAAAATCATCTTCGGTGTACTTCAAGGCAGGTACCGGATCCCGGAAATAGTTTTGTTCGACGTAATAGAACAGTTGCTTGGCAGCATCCTCGCTCACAGCAGCCGCTTTCTCATAACGGGCATCTTGACGGAAACCGATCCATGGCTGCGCTCCGATTCTACTTAATGCCTTTGCAGCCCCATCCGGATTTTTCATAATCTTGTCGGTATATTTGAGCGTTCCATCGGCTTCCTTCGTATATGTATCGCCCTCAACCCCGAAGTTAAATAGTAGCTGACCTTCGTCACTGTAAGCATACTCGAAAATTTCCATCGTTTTGTCGACGTGCTCGTTCTGGCCGCTGATGGCCCAAGCAACAGGCACCACGATTTGCTGCTGTCTGTTCGTAAGCGGTTTGTCGCCTTTGTTCATGACTGGAGGTGGCGTAACCTGAAAATTAAATCCTTTAATATTCTCAACCTCAGGTCTTGCATTGAAGCTTGCCACATATCCAACCCAATGATTGGTTGCACCGACTTTATCATTGAAAACCATCGAAGTATAGTCTTTATCTTGTCTGGACAGGATCTCTTGATCAAACAATCCTTCACTGTACCATTTGTTCATCGTAGTTAGAAATTCCTTGGCGCGCGGATCGATTGGCGTATAAATCATCTTGCCGTTTTCCTCCATCCAGCGGCCATCCTCGTTCAAGTCAATGCCCCAAGCATCGGCAAAGTTCAAATAAAAAGTGCCGGCAGTAGAAAACGGTACTTCATCCTTCGGATCACCGTTTCCGTTGGCATCCTTCTCTTTGAACGCTTTCAAAGTATTATACCAATCATCCATCGTTTCCGGTACTGGCAGGTTCAAGCGATCCAACCAGTCTTGACGAATCAAGGGGCCTTCGGATGTACGAACCGCAGACAACATGGGAACTCCGTAAATATTGCCATCTGCATTAACAATCTGGGATTTGGCAATTTTGTCGTCTACTAAATATTTTTGCAGATTGGGTTTATCTTTAATCAGATCGTTCAGCGGGATGAACACGCCCTGCGGACCGTACTTGTTAAAGTTGCTAGGTGCATCCGCAACGATATCCGGATACTCATTGGAAGAAATCATAAGCGGAAATTTGTCACGCATCGTTTTGGCATCACCTGTAATAAAGTCAAATTCCACGTTAAATTTTTTCCCAATTTCCTTCCATACCAGTGTTTCGTTGGTGTACATTTCATCCGTTGCCCGGCTCGCAATAAAGATCGATAATTTCACCGGTTCATCACCGCTCGTATTATCTGACGGCGACGATTCTCCCTTTGACGCTCCGCCTCCACATGCCGATGTCAGAAGAGCCATAATGATTACAATGATCAATAAGGATATCCCATTCTTTCTCCATTGTCTGTTCATTCTTACGACCTCCACTTTGGATTATTGATTTTAACCACATCTCTATTTCAAATTTACTAACTCTTAACGGCGCCGATCATCACCCCTTTCACAAAATACTTTTGCAGAAACGGATAGGCCATAATAATCGGGAGAGCCGTAACCACAATAGCCGCATATTGAATGGTGATCGGCAGAACTCCGGAACTTTGGACCAGCGCTTTCTCCATTTCCTTATCGAATGAGCTGTCGCGGATTATTCGGACCAATAACACCTGAACTGGCATAAATTTCTCCTTGCTAAGCAATATCAATTCCCAGAAAAAGGAGTTCCATTTGCCAACCGCATAATACAAGCCGATGGCTGCAAGCACCGGTTTGGACAGAGGCAGCGCCATTTGTAGGAATATTCTGATATCGCTGGCCCCATCGATTTTGGCCGATTCCTCGATCTCTTTGGGAAGACTCTCAAAATAGGTCCGTACAATGATGATATAGAACGTAGAAATAGCTGCGTAAAGCAAGATACCCATTCGGGAATTAAGCAAATGAAGATCTCTCATGACCATATAAAATGGAATCATTCCGCCACCGAACCATAATGGAATCGCCAAAAAGATGGCGGCAAAATTGCGCAGCTTCCAATTTTTCCGTGACAGTGGATAAGCCGCCAGCGTCGTCAGCAGTAAACTAAGAAATGTTCCTACCACCGTGTAGTAAATCGTGTTTCCATAGGCCACGATCATTCCCTTGTAATTCAAAACTGTCTCATAAGCCGACAAATTGATTCCTTTTGGCCAGAGAAGCACTTCATTTCGCATCACACTGTCCGTATCGCTGATAGAAACGGATAGAATATAAATGAATGGGTAGAGCATCACGATACAAGTGACGATAATAAACAGATAGATGAATACAAAATAAATGGCGTCACTGGCGTCCACTCTTTTTTTGGTCTTAAACACGTTCTCTCCCCCTTTTACCAAAGCGAAGTCTGGTTTGCTTTTTTGCTCAAGTAATTAGCCCCGTATACCAGAATGAAACCAATTACAGCCTGGAATAGGCCAACCGCTGTGGCATAGCTGTAGTTATTGTCGATGAGTCCTTTTCTGTACACGTAAGTATTCAGGACATCCGCGGTGTCATAAATTGTTGGATTGTACAACAGCAGGATTTTGCCGAAATCGGCCGTTAAAATCGCACCCAGGTTTAACAGCAGCATAATAATAATGGTCGGGACCAGACTTGGGAATGTAATGTAGCGGAGCTGACTCCACCGGCCCGCCCCATCGATCTTGGCTGCTTCGTACAGATCTGGACTAATGCCCGAAAGAGCGGCGATATAAATAATGGCGGAAAATCCAGCTCCCTGCCAAATTCCCAGCAGCACATAAATCGTTCTGAAGTAATCCGGATCTTGAAAGAAGAAAATACTCTCAATCCCAAATTTATTTAAAAGGATATTGACGATACCCGTACTCGGCGAAAGGAAGGTAAGAGCCATCCCGCATACAACAACCGTAGAAATAAAATACGGTAAGTAGCTAATCGTCTGTGCGATTTTTTTGAACAGGAGATTCCGTATTTCATTGAAGCAAAGAGCTAAAATAATTGGCACTGGGAATCCAAAAATCAAGCTGTAAATATTAAGGAGCAGCGTGTTTTTGATCAGTCTAAAAAAATGGGGGTCATCCAAAAATTGTTGGAAATATTTAAATCCGACCCAGCTACTTCCGGATATCCCTTTGACCACGTTGTACTTCTGAAATGCCATTAACAAGCCATGCATCGGCCAATAGGCAAATATGAAATACCATATAAAAACAGGTAGAAACATAATGTAAAGCCATTTGTTGTATACAAGCTCCTTAGCCATTAACTGAAGTTTGGAGCCCTTCTTCTTTTTCATATCGATCTGAATTATCGGTTCTAAACCAGCCATGTTTAAACTCCTTTCAACACACTCATTCTTTGCTGCCAAACGCCCCTTTGTTGGATCCATCCATGTACTCCAAAGTCCATGAATCGCCTATTAAACAACCCCTTCCACGAGTTTCATATCACTTCCTGATTTGAAACCGCATCCATTAAGCGCTTTCAATTTCATTGTTTACATGATATATCAACTCCATTTTCCAGCCGTTTTTAGCAAGCTTTTATCACATTATAACTGATTCAATTAATTTGTACAGTGTCTTTATTAATTATTTATTAAAAAATAATCTACTAAAAGCTACTCCTTTAAAAGAGGAGAATCACGTGCTAAAAGAACTAATGATTGCTATAGAGAAACAACAACAGATAAGTGTCCGCACTAAAGATGGGACTATAACAGTTGGATTACCAAAACATTCTGTAGATCCAGGGAGAGTGAAGATTTACACACAAAATGAGGTCGTTTCTATACCGTTAAATGATATAAATCACATAATGAGAATTATTGGTCTTCCTGTAAAATAACGATCTTAATGTATTCTAAAATTAGTAAGAAATAGACCCTACCAGCATTAGCCAGTAGGGTCTTTGTCATGCAGGGAATATTATACAAAGGCACTAGTAATGATTACCAACAAAATAAAGAGAACAAGAATCGCCGCGACTGAGTTTTTACCACCGTATCCTCCAACACTTTCGTAACCAACTTCACCCATGAGGTCTCCTCCTTTTCTACGATCTCAATACAAAGTATTCAAAATCCCATACAATGCCAGGGCCAATATGCTTTAACAAAAAAGAACCTCACCAGCCTAAGCCAGTGAGGTCTCTTACCGATGATATCGGAGCATTACCTATAATGCGAAGTATTTTTCAGTTAACCTCTACTACTTGTGTTCAAATGAATTATAGTAAATTCTACCCACCTTTGATATACTGACATTATTACTTTAGTCATAGGTGCGTGATCAATCAAATGTGGGATAAAGAACTGAAAATAGCCATACAGAAGAAGCAAAACGTAACGATATACCTTATTGATGGCGCAGTATTACAAGGTATACCTGATGCTTGTACAGATCGCTTAGAGATGCGGAGTGTTTATGGGCCAGTCTGGGTACCATTAGAGGAAATAAAGCATGTGAGTCGATTAATACGACTAGACGTAAAAAAGAACCTACTGGCATATAGCTAGTAGGTTCTTGTTGCTATCTAAAAATGAAATGTACTTGGGTACCGTCCGGGTATCCCTCCAAATAGTTACCCACCCAGCTTCCCGCTCCTCGATTGTCAGATGGATCTATGTATTCGACACTTGCACCGTCTCCGCCTTCGGCACACATGGCCATCGGCCACTCATCCCGATCATATCCTTTTTTTGTAGGGATTCCTTTTAGCGAAGAACTCCTGTTATCATCTGCACCAGTTCGATCAATGGTACAAACTTCGGAATGGCCGGATTCAATGGCCTTTTGTATGTGATCCGCTGTCTCAGGATATCTATCCGCTGGAAACTCCAATTCGACAACGGTACCCGGTATTGGTTGGTTTACATCAATGTCATCTAACTCCGGAAAATAATTAAGGACCAACCAAACCAATAACAGGGATAAGACCGCTGTTCCAAATTTCAAGAATAATTTTTTCATACGAATTGCTCCCCCCTTTCAAACAAAAAAATCCCTGCCAGCATAGGCCAGCAGGGATTTTTTACCGATGCCTTCAGTTTACTTTTTTAAGTATAATCATGTTGGCATATATTTGTAAATCACTTCTCTGTAATTGTTCTTAAAGACATATATACATTTGTGACCTTATACAAGAAAAGAGACCCCGAGAGGTCTCTTATTCATTGATATGACAGGTTTTTAAGGCCTTACTTACATCATGCCGCCCATTCCACCCATGCCGCCCATGTCAGGCATAGCTGGTTTTTCTGGTTCTGGCTTGTCAGCGATAACCGCTTCAGTTGTCAGGAACATTGCCGCAACGGAAGCTGCGTTTTGAAGAGCGGAACGCGTTACTTTCGCAGGGTCAACGATACCTGCTTCGAACATGTTCACCCAAGTGTCTGTAGCGGCGTTGTAGCCGATACCGATCTCTTCTTTTTTCAGACGCTCCACGATCACGGAACCTTCTTGGCCAGCGTTTGCTGCAATCGTGCGGATTGGTTCTTCCAGAGCGCGCAGAACGATGTTCACGCCTGTTTTCTCGTCGCCTTCTACTTGAACAGCAGCAACAGCGTTGTATACGTTAACGAGCGCTGTACCACCACCGGATACCATACCTTCTTCAACCGCAGCGCGGGTTGCGTTCAGGGCATCTTCGATGCGCAGTTTGCGTTCTTTGAGCTCAGTTTCAGTAGCTGCCCCGACTTTGATGACCGCTACGCCGCCAGCCAATTTAGCCAGACGCTCTTGCAGTTTTTCTTTGTCGAAATCGGAAGTGGTTTCTTCCAATTGGTTGCGGATTTGCTTCACGCGAGCATCGATGTCTTCTTTGTTGCCAGCGCCATCCACGATGATGGTGTTCTCTTTGGTTACGCGCACTTGACGAGCGGTACCCAATTGATCGATGGAAGCTGTTTTCAGGTCGAGACCGAGCTCTTCCGTAATCACTTGGCCGCCAGTCAATGCAGCGATATCCTGCAGCATCGCTTTACGACGGTCACCGAAGCCAGGAGCTTTAACAGCGACAGCGTTGAACGTTCCACGCAGTTTGTTCACGATCAGCATTGCTTGCGCTTCGCCTTCGATGTCTTCCGCGATCAGAACGAGCGGTTTGCCTTGTTGCACGATTTTTTCAAGGATCGGCAGGATCTCTTGCGTGTTGGTTACTTTTTTGTCGGTGATCAGGATGTATGGATTTTCAAGAACAGCTTCCATTTTATCCGTATCGGTAATCATGTATGGAGAGATGTAGCCACGGTCAAACTGCATACCTTCTACAACTTCCAGCTCTGTCAAGAAGCCGCGGGATTCTTCAACGGTGATAACACCATCTTTTCCCACTTTATCCATAGCTTCTGCAATCAGTTGACCTACTTCTTCATCGTCTGCGGATACGGAAGCGACTTGAGCGATTTCCTGGTGGTTCTTAACTTCTTTCGCGATGTTTTGAAGCTCAGCCACAGCTGCTCTAACCGCTTTGTCGATACCCTTACGGATGATCATTGGGTTTGCGCCAGCTGTTACGTTCTTCAGACCCTCACGGATCATAGCTTGAGCCAGAACCGTTGCCGTTGTTGTACCGTCACCGGCAACATCGTTGGTTTTGGTAGCTACTTCTTTAACAAGCTGAGCACCCATGTTCTCGAATGCATCTTCCAGCTCGATTTCTTTAGCGATGGTTACACCGTCATTCGTGATGAGCGGGCTTCCGAATTTCTTCTCAAGAACCACGTTGCGGCCTTTCGGTCCGAGTGTTACTTTAACTGCATTTGCCAAAGCGTCTACACCGCGAAGCATTGCGCGACGGGCGTCTTCACTGAACTTAATGTCTTTTGCCATGGTATTACATACCTCCCTAGTGGATTATGAAATAGTGAAACAAAGATATATTCAGGCGTTCATTAGCCTAAGATCGCGTGGATGTCGCTTTCTTTCATAATCAAATATTCTTTACCTTCGTATTTGATTTCTGTTCCAGCGTATTTGGAGAAAATGACGCGGTCGCCTTCTTTAACTTCCAAAGGTACACGTGCGCCATCTTTCAGGGAGCCACTGCCTACAGCAATAACTTTACCTTCTTGCGGCTTTTCTTTAGCAGAGTCAGGAAGTACAATCCCGAATGCCGTAGTTTCTTCTTGTTCGATCGGTTCTACCAATACGCGTTCACCTAAAGGTCTGATCATGAAAAAATAGCCTCCTTTAAATATGTTGTGATGCTTTTTTCAAAGCTTTATGTATTAGCACTCGACAACCCTCAGTGCTAACAACCAATTTTATGATACTCAAGTTGTCTTAAAATTTCAAGTCCTTTGCATGATTTTTTGATCATTTTTTTGCAATTAAGATTCTGTTCGGGGTTGTCCCTAAACTCCCTTCTCCATTGTATCCATGACCAGCCAAAATATGCCTGTGTCTTAAGAAACACTGTACGGCTGAATACCAAATGATGCTCCCCTTTCGTCAAACCGTGAATGACTGCGGTCCGCCGGTTCCCCATCCTTCAACCAGCGCGTTCCGAAACATAGCATCCAGCCTTTGATCCAGATCCGTGTCTTGGTGCTTCTTATCCTTGACTAGCTGACCATATTCGTTCAATTTCTCTTCGATGAATGCGTTAATGATGGGAAGTTTCGGTTCATCATCCATCTCTTCGCCCGAACGTTTGCGAAGAAGCAACTGATTGATCTCCTGTTTCAGTGCACTTCCCTGATCTAATAGGCGATCCGTAAGCAGCTCGAATTCCATGGGAGGCATCTCGTTGTAGGTTTGAATCCAGTCGCATGCCAATATCGGACGCAGTACATAGAAATACTTTTTGATCTTTACGTCTCCCCCTTGCAAATACATCCGGTAATTGCCTTTGGCCATGTTCAGGTAGTGGTGCATGCACGATTTAGGCGAGAAGGCAAGCGGAGATATGCTGCGGATTTGCTGGGCGATGCCAAGCGTCTCCTTATACTTGACGGGGGACTCCAACCACTCGAGCAGGGGTGGATTCGACTTGCGAAAAAGCCCCAGTGCTTTTTTCAAATCCCAACCGCTCATATCCAGCTTGTCGCTGATCGGCCGCTCAATCACATCTCGCTTGTCGAAGATGGACAAATACCACTCCACGGGTCTGATATAGATAAACCTTACGTCATAATCGCTGTCTGTCGACGGGAAGCCCCAGGCCCTGCTGCCTGCTTCGCATGCATACAGGATAAGAACCCCTTCCTCCCGCTCAATCCGCTCAAGTTCTTGCTGTATCATCAATTTCATTTCTTCCGTTATATTCATATCCGGAATCTCTCCTTCTGTATTGGCCGTGTGATGTCCGATATCCTTATTGTCTTCCAAGCGTTCATATTTCAACAGGGTGAAAGTATGGCGCAGCGTTGGCGCTAGCGAGATATGCTCAAGATGAAAGTTAGGATGTTATGAAATGATTCCCATGAGACCGGGAGCTAATGCACTTATGGAATTGATTCCTAACCATTCGATGCTTGAACAAAAAAACAACCCGCAAACCATACTCCCGTGGAGTGATGTTATGCGGGTTGTTCTTATTCTCATGCGATCCTATGTTGCAAAACAATTGTCATCACTATCAATCCTCTTCATCTACCTGTAAGTACCGCTTGTCCTGTTCCATGTCCGCCTCTAATTGCTTGCGGTAGACCACGGAAGACAGAAATAAGCTGAATTCGTACAGCAGCAGCAGCGGAATCGTGACCAGGATATCCGATATGAAGTCGGGCGGCGTAATGAAAGCCGCAATGAACGCAAGCGCGAAATAAGACACTTTGCGCATTTTCTTAAGCCGCAGCGGATTCAGAATGCGGATTCTCGTTAAGAACATCACCACAAGCGGCAGCTCAAACAGCAAGGCCAGCGGTAATACGAGATTGAACATGAAATTTAAGTAATTGGTAATTCCGTAGGTTTCCTGAAGCCCCATGCTCTGCGTAATCGTTGTAGTGAATGACAGCGTCATCGGAAATACGATGTAATATCCAAACGTTATCCCCACGATGAACAGAAGAAACGCATACGGTACGTAACGAATGGCCGCTTTCTGCTCTTCTTTGCGAAGTCCCGGCTTGACGAACGCCCACAGCTGATAGAAGATCAGCGGAACGGAAATGACAAGCGAGAAAATGGCAGCGATTTTCATGTAGATCCCGATACCATCCCAGAAGGAGAAGGCGTGCAGTTCAAAGTTCTTGGCTTCTTCAGCTGCCGTCAAATAATGATAGATCGGCTCCGCGACAAAAAGCCCACCGATCAGCCCCGCTACGAATACCACGAGCACGACTATAATTCGTTTGCGAAGCTCGCCCAAATGCTCTACAAGCGCCATATCTTTCACTTGCTCCGACATGTTAAACACCACCCTATATGTGACCCTGACAAAACAAAATCCCTCCCGAAGGAAGGGACTTCAAACCTTGCATTATTCCGGAAGACGCTTATCCTCAACCTTGGTTGGCTCAGCGGCAACGGCTTGCTGGGGAGCCTCTTCTTTCTTCTTCGCCGGTGCATCGTCAGCAATAATCTCGCGCGCACCATCCTTAAACTCACGGAATGTTCTTCCGACCGCACGTCCCAGTTCAGGAAGCTTGTTCGGTCCGAACAAGAGTAGCGCCAAAATGACGAGCAAAATAATACCCGGCACTCCAATTGTACTCATATCTATTCTCCTCCTTGTCCTGCTTAATGCCTTTAAAGGACCTCAGGATGATCTAAATCCGTCACGCCTTGCACTACAACAGGTGTTAACTAAAGACCATAATCCGACTACAGCAGTTGAAACAAGCTCATATACCGTCATCATACCATAATGTAAATCACATATACAGTCTAGAATCGTGACAGATTATTTACATAATTATCTAATAGGGTGGCCTTTAGAGCTGCTCCCGATACTGGCCCGTTACCATTAGCAATGCCTCCGGAAGCTGATCCATGACCGCCGCCAGATTCTCGTGCACGCCTTTGGGCGAGCCCGGCAGATTGACAATCAAGGTACGACCGCGGACGCCGCACACACCCCGAAACAGCATTGCGCTCCGATTCTTCTGCATGACGGTAGCACGCATCGCTTCTACGATGCCGGGCACTTCGCGTTCGATGACCCGCTTGGTTGCCTCCGGGGTAACATCCCGGACCGCCAGCTCCGTTCCGCCTGTCGTGAGCACGAGATCCACTTGATAATAATCCGTCAGTTCGATCAATGCCGCGATAATTTCATCCGGCTCGTCCGGTACGATCCGGTATTCAATAATTTCTCCGCTCAGCTCTTCCTCCACCAATTCCCGGATCACTTGAGCGCTCGTATCCTCGCGTTCCCCCCGCGAACCTTTATCGCTCGCCGTTAGGATCGCCGTTTTCCACACCATCTGCCCTCTCTCCTTCCCACTCGTTCGAATCTCCTGTCTCTATGCAATGCTATGTTGTTTCTTGTATGTAATCCCCGCTCTTCCCACCGGTTTTGCTTACCAGGTAGGTCGGACCGATGACCATGTCCTTTTGCAAGGCTTTGCACATGTCATAGACCGTTAACGCAGCCGCTGAAGCTGCTGTCAAAGCTTCCATTTCAACGCCGGTTTTGCCTGTGGTCTTCACCGTCGTTTCTATATATAACTCATCTCTAGCATTATCGCTGAACTCCACATTCACGCCGGTCAACGGCAGCGGATGACACATCGGAATCCAGTTTGACGTGTTCTTGGCCGCCATGATAGCAGCAACCTGTGCTACGGCAAGCACATCCCCCTTGCCGATCTTCCCCTCCTGGATGCGAATCAGCGTATCCGGGTGCATACGAACCGTAGTCTTTGCTACCGCTGTCCGGGCCGTTACATCCTTATCACTGACATCCACCATGCGTGCTCTGCCTTGGCCATTAAAATGACTCAATTCCATCTCTTATCCCTCCGCTGCAGGTCTGGCCTTCACAGTATGTCCCCGTTCCGTAACCAAACCGTCCAATACCCTATCATGCTCTTCCATGGGAACATGCTCCAAGACCTGAACCTCGTAACCGATTCCCACCCACAAAGGCTCACCGATCTGACGAGAGTTGTCTTGCGCTCCCTGACTAAGCCTGTCCGACAGTCGGTCATAATAACCGCCTCCGTATCCAAGTCTTCCGCCCTTCCTGTCAAACGCAAGCCCAGGCACCCAGATGATATCAGGCCCATAATTCATCCATTTCTGCGATCGCTGCGGAGCAGGCTCCAGAATACCGTAAGCTCCGGGAATCAGCTCATTCCATGCGTGAAGCTTATACAATTCCAGCGAACGGTCTTGGGGCAAACTCCGGGGAACGATAACCTGAATTCCCTGCTTCCATGCCCATTCAACTAGCGGCCGGGAATCCAGTTCGGAGCGAAAGGGGACATAAATCATCATGCTCTGAAGTTGAAGCCGATTCATGACCTCCGCAGCATGCTTGCAAGCTTGCTGCGATCGCTTCGCCCGCTCTTCCTCGGATAACTCATCCCTACGTGATAGCATCATTTTGCGCAGGGCATCTTTTGCGGATACCCGCTTCAATTCTTCCTCAGGGTTCAACACGTGATCTTTCCTCTCACGCTTATAATTAAGTTTAGTTTACCATTGTTCCTTCCTTTAGCCAAGAATGCAGGAAGTCGCCAATCATGGTCGATTGTTCGGTCATTTTCATGTACACTTATTTTAAGATATCAGAACGTATAAACTTCAATGCATGAACATCCTGATATCAAAAGAAAAACAACTTCTAAACGGGATGTCTTCTGAGAATGTACGTCGGTAGACGTTTTTCTTAAGAGATAAGAATGTATATACATCAGAGGCATACCCTCCTTATCTCGCAAGAAAAACTTCCGCTATATGCGGTCTGTCTTCTGAGAGTGTACGTCGGTAGAGGTTTTT
>NZ_JAGGRD010000040.1:0-44357 GCF_018613005.1 Paenibacillus sp. ISL-20 | reverse complement strand
TTAAGTTCAGCCTATATAGATCATTTTTATTTGTTTGGTTACTCAGGAGGTGTATCTTATGCTTTAGGTTATACAAGACTGTATTCAGAACGAATTGAAAAGTTAATTATTCAAGATTATCCACCTGAACATAAGGCCATGCCAGTCGAATGGGCACATGATTATATTGACAACTATATAATACCCTATAGAAGGATCAATAATATTAGGCCGGAAGCAGTATATGGAATTCAACGAGACTCGATACAAGAACAGATCACATTCGAATTTTCAAAACCAGTGCTTGTAATGCGTGGATTACAAAAGGATTCTCTATTATCCAATAAAGGATTAGAACAATACAAAAGACAATTTCCGGAAATTCAAATAGAAGAATTTAAAGAGAGTGGACATGATATAAGAAGAAATGAAAGATCAAAACTATATGAAACAATAAAGGGATTTTTAGATTAATCGAAGAAGAGATTCCGTCGTATAACATAATATTCAAGCTGCGGCTCCGAAGGAGCCTTGGTCTGCTGGTTTTGATTTCTTAGAAGCGTTTCAGCAGACACATCCGACTACGTCGGACGTCGTGAATACGTTGAACGTTAGACGACATTACTTGATTGGAGATTACTATGAAAAGCTTAAAGGAATATTGGAATCATTCATTTCAAAGACCAAACATGAAGCCCACCTATGATAATTGGCTTGATAAATATTCAAAAGAATTCAATGAAGCTAATATGCGGATTATTGATTTAGGATGTGGTATAGGGAATAACAGCCTTTATTTATCAGAGAGAGGATTTAATCCAATAGCATGTGATATCTCTGAGGAAGCACTGAGAAAACTTAAGGGATCAATTCCTGATTGTGCGACGCATTGCTTTGACATGAGTGAGGCGATACCCTTTGATAAAGGATCCATAGACATATTAATAGCGGATCTCAGTCTGCATTATTTTGATGAAGATACGACCAATAAAATAATAAATAACATACATAGTGCGTTAAATACGAAAGGACTATTGTTGTGTAGATTAAACTCGACAAAAGAAATAGTAAATAAAGGTGAAGTTCAACAAAGCCAGGACAAGTATCTATACAAGAATGAAGGGATTAATAGAAGATTCTTTGATCAGAGTGAGATAGAGCGGTTTTTCAGCAAAGATAAGTGGGAGTACATGTACATAGAAGAATATGAACTTTTAAGGTACCAGAATAAGAAGGTCATGTGGGAAATCGCTCTGAAGCCAAGTAACGTCTTCTAACATTATATTCACGCATCGGGCCATTCGGCCCTTGGTCCGCGAGAAGCATTTGGCTGTGGAGCTGATTCAACGGACACATCCGCACCGACTAACCGCATCGCGGCCGGCTGCTGACGCAGCCTTAAGTCGGTGGGACATCGTGAATACGAGAACGTTATCGGAAACCACTAAAAGAAAGATAGAGGCGATAAACATATGAAGTTTTATCATTTTATTATTTCAAAATGGTATAGGATACTGATTTTCTTATTGATTATTCTTTGTGTTGTACCTTTTCTTACGAATATATTAATGATAATTCCTAATCATTTAATAAAAGTTGATACAAGTAACATATGGATCGGATTTTTTGGGAGTTACTTTGGCGGAGTAATATCTGGCTTGTTTACGCTTATAGGTGTTCTAATGGCTATCAAGAGAGAACAGATGAATAAAACGCTAGATGACTTTGGAATCAAAGCGAGAATGTTAGACGAATTAATGCATGAAATAGATATAAATTTGCTATTGGGATTGAGAAATTAAACGATCCTCCTAACGATGTTGAATTCGTAGATTTAGAAACACAGTTTGACGCCATCATTTTTAATGAATTAAGAGAAACAAAAAAATTTTCTTCCGAAATTAACGCAGATGCCTACTACGTTATGCTTGATTTCCAAAAAAAATTGACTGATATTTATCGAGAACTTTATGACAAGGTTTTAAATTACGTCATGGATTCTGTAAACAATAAAAAAGTAATAGTAGATGAAGAATTCAGATCGTATTTTAATAGAGAACTAGTCGTTTTTCATAGTTCTGACTTTTATGATTTGCATAATGATGTAATTGTTCGATTAGATGCTATCAGAAAGAAATTAGAAGGTGACTTTAAAACAAGTTACGAAAAAAACAAATTGAAATAAGTAAAAATATCTAAAACCAAGTGGCATCCGATAACATAATATTCACGCTGCGGGCATACGCCCTTGGTCCGGCATATGCCGGACACCCAGCATGCGCTGGGTCGTGAATACGGGAACGTTAACTGAAAGTCAGCAAGAACAAAACCAAAACAAGAGGTAGTTTGTGATTGGGGGGCGTGTTTAAAGTGAAGAGTAATAGACTCATACTATTTGAAGGTATCCCCGGATCAGGGAAAACGACAACTGCACAGATATTACAACAATACATGATGTCTATTGGTATTGAAGCTAGTGTTTTTATTGAAGGGTCAGAGCATCCCATTGATCTTCCGTTTCACGCATATTTTCACAAGAACGAATTTGAAGAATTGCTACATAACTATCCAGAACAAGAGGAGTGGCTTAATAGGCACTCCATTATTGAGGAGGGGTATATCTTAATTCCATATAAAACTCCAGAACCAGAACCATTCCATGCTGAACTTATAGATTTCCTGGGTGCCAAAGAATTCTGTTATTCTGATAAACCTGTTGTATCATTCACTAATTTTAAAACTGTATTTGAACGTCGATTCGAGCGATACGCTGATATTGCAATGAATAACCAAGAAGTTATTATCCTAGAAAGTGCCCTGTTCCAACATCAAATTCATGATATCAATCGATTATATCCTGAAATAGCAGCCTCTGATATCAATGAGTACATCACAGGACTTGCAGAGATCCTTCGTCCTCTAAATCCAGTTTTATTTTATTTGTCACAGAACAGTGTCAGCGAGTCATTAGAACACACAACTCAAATACGATCAAAGCCTCATTGGTGGACTGCAGAAACAATTAAATATTATACAAACCGAAAATCGCTAGAATTAGACATTTTGAAGGATCTTCCCATCAAATCGATTATTATAGATACACAAAACATGATTGGGACAACGTGTTTAATATAATCAGTTCTTCATTAAATCTAAACATCGAAACTTTCAAAAAACAATAAGTCTATTGCCAGGGTATGTGAGTTGTCGAAGAAGTGCTGACCATCAGTTAACACTGTATTCACGCTTCAGGACATTCGTCCCTCGGTCCGGCAGAAGAGATTCGAAGAAGCTAAGCAGCCGGACACATTCAATCTCCTAAGATAAGAGCTATCTAAGGGGATTGAACGTCGTTAATACAAAAACGTTAGATGAAATCTCTGCAATATTTATTTTAAGTAATTCTAAGTAGAGAGGGTAAGAATCTATGATAAATATTTCTCATTTAGCATTAACAGAACCAATTAAAATCATTATAGGTGCTTCATCGCAGAACTATGAAGGATGGATACAAACACAAGAGGATGAACTGGATTTACTAAGATTAGAAGATTGGGAACAAAGTTTCAAAGATCGTAGAATTGAAGCAATACTATCAGAGCACGTTTGGGAGCATTTGACTTACGAAGAAGGAGTTCAAGCTGCAAAAATTTGTTACAAGTATTTGAATACGGGAGGTTATATTCGTTGTGCAGTTCCTGATGGATATTTTCCAAATGAAGAGTATCAGAACATAGTCAAGATTGGTGGGCCAGGACCACTAGATCACCAGGCAGCAAGTCATAAGATAGTACATAATTATAAGACTATAACTACTATGTTTGAGGAAGCAGGCTTTGAAGTAGAGTTATTAGAATATTGTGATGAAGATGGGGAGTTTTATTTTAAAGACTGGAATCCAGAGAATGGATTTATCTATAGGTCTAAGAGATTTGACCATCGAAACCAGAACGGAAATTTGGGATTTTCATCGTTAATTATTGATGCAAAAAAGAAATAATTGGATAGTATCTCGAAGAAGGCTGAGACATCATCTAACATAATATTCACGCTGCGGGGATTACCCCCTGAGGTCGTCCGATGTATAATCATGGAAGATAACTCTGACGACACACGAGCCGACCTAAGATAGGAGCTATCTAAGGCCGGCTCGCGTCGTGAATACGGGAACGTTATGAGAAATCAATGAATTCGATATTAGAAACACGTATAATAACGTCAAAGTATCTAAATTCAAGCAAGGAGTAATCTCATGGACGAATTTACGAAAACAAGAATAAGTAAAATCATGCATAATTATACAAGAGATAAAATACCAAAACATCTACAAAACCAAATTAGAATCAGTTACAAAATTAGAGGAAAGAATGTGACATTAATTGAGGAACGACCAGCATTCCGAGGCGATCAGTGGGTGCAAATGGCTATTGCTCAGTTTCGTAAAGATGAAGATCAGTGGAAGATTTATTGGAAAGATAGCAAGGGAAAATGGCACTATATAGATGATTTTAAACCGAATGAAAACTTTGAAAAACAATTGGAAATCGAAGATAAAGATGAAAGAGGAATGTTTTGGGGTTAGTCAGAGAAGGCATTGACATCTCATAACAAATTATCTACGCTTCGGGGGGCAAGCCCCCTTGATCTGCCTGAAGATAATTCGGAGAAGTTGGATCAGGCAGACAACCCTGCACCACCTAACCGCGCCGCGGCCGGGACTGACGTCCCTTAAGGTGGTGAGGGTTCGTAGATACAAGAACGTTATATGAAATCAGCGCAAACTAATAAAATTATCTATCTCAAATGGAGGAAGAATGAATAAAGCAGAAGCCTCATTACCTATACTGACTGATCGTCTAATGATAAGAAGACTTACGAGAGATGATTTCGAACATATTTACGCTCTTTGTTTACAAGCGTATACAAATGATTGGCCTTCAGGATGGAAAATGAATAAACAACAAGCTTCAGACTTTTTGGATTGGCAGATAAGTAAATACGAAACTTTTAATGTTGTATCTGATGCGGTTTATTTTGCAGTGGTAACAAGGGATGATTCTATTTTTGTAGGGCATTGTCATGTCGGAGTAATTGAGGAGCTCTCTGAAACTGAAATTGGCTATGGTATTTCCAAACATTTTAGAGGTTTTGGGTATGCCACTGAGGTTGCAATAGCCTTAACCCAATGGGCTCTCAACACATTTAATATTCACTATGTAATAGCGACAATTGTGGACGATAATCCCCACTCGTTAAAAGTGATTGAGAAAGCTGGTTTCATAAACTACGGAAAGAAACAACTCGGATCCGTGGGTGAACAAATGGAGTATAACTATTTTAGATATTACAATCCAAGTTATGAAAACAGATATCTGAATGTACCTCAATGAAGGCGATGACATCAAATAACACCATATTCACGCATCGGGGCATCCGCCCTCGGTCCGGCAGGGGAATTTCGGGAAGCGGTTACATCCGGACAACCCTGCACTGGCTAAGTCCGTCGGACCCGCGCTTGCGCGCTTAAGCCTTTCGGGTTCGTGAATACAACAACGTTATGCAAAATACTTGCAATGCTTGATAATACCACAATTTAAAAGGATCAATAAATATGATAAGAAGAGCAGAACAATCAGATCTTGTTCAAATAGCACAATTGTCTCTCGAGTGGGAGCAAGAAGATATCACTTATGGACTTGTTGCTAATACAAATGAAACATTAAATAGCTATTTAGGTGGCTATTTCTGGGTAGTGAGTGATGGAAATAGAATAATCGGATATGCTTATGGTCAATTGAAAAGCAACCCCGGTTTCTCTGTATTTGATAAAGATGAACAAAAGTATTTTGAATTAGAAGAAATCTATATTGTTAGAGAGTATCGAGGAAGAGGTAAAGGAAAAACTTTAATCCAGACAATAATTGACGAACTTGAACAAGATGGAATCAAAAGAATATTAGTAAGTTCGGCAAACAAAAACTGGAAGGAAGTATTTGAATACTATTTAAAGAATGGATTTAATATGTGGACAATAACAATGACAAGATAAGTTAGCATTTTCAAGATGGCAAGTGCTTCGAATAACATTATATTCACGCAGCGGGCCAGCTGACGCTGCCCCTAGGTCCGCCCGAGGCATTCCGAGAAGTTGAGTCAGGCGGACACACCTGGGAGGCTAACTGCGCAAGCGCAGCCGGACCGGGCCGATCCGGAATCGGATTGACCTAAGGAATCCTTAAGCCTCTCGGCGTCGTTAATACGGTAACGTTATATGAAATAGCTGCAAATAATTTAAGAAAGGATAAGCATACATGATAAAAATTATTTCAAGATACATAACAAAGAAAGTTATAAAAAACGAACGCAATAAAAACTCAGATCTGTCATATGATAAGGAATTATTAAACCATTACAGAAGTTTTAGTGAGGAAAAACTTAAAATAACAAAAGTGAGTTACCAAGCTGCAATTGAACTATATAAAAATAATCAGTACATAGGGATTATTTTTTCATTTATTTTTTCAGTGGCTACTATTTTAATGAAGTCGGCACGTGATAAATTCACGTGGCTTCCTTTTTTTCTCTTGTACTGTGTTCCTTTGTTTGGAGCTCTTTTATTCTTTATTAATGTATCTTTTAAATTACTTATTAGAAATATGCTACTAGGATTAGTTGAGATCGCATTAGAAGAGAAAACTACAAAAAAATTAAACAACCTTAAATTTAGAAAGTAAGGCTAAGAAGGCAACTACATCATCTAACATAGTATTCACGCTTTGGTCCATTCGGTCCTCGGTCCGTCAGAGGCATTTCGATGAAGTAGATTCAGGCGGACAACCTTGCGAACCTAACCGCATCGCGGTCGGCTCCTCCGGAGCCTTAAGGTTCTCGGTTCGTGAGTACCAGACCGTTATAGGAAATCAGCGCAAACCCTCAATGTTAAACTTCAGAATACACAATCTTTGATCGGTGGTGTTTGACAATGCAAGAACAGTCAAAACATTTAGTTGCTGTATCTGCATTTGTTCAGAATAAGATGGGGCATGTATTGATGGTTCGAACACATTTACGAGCTGATACTTGGGAATTGCCGGGAGGATTTGTTGATGCTGGGGAGTCATTAGAACTAGCGGTGTGTCGTGAATTCCTTGAAGAAACCGGAGTTGTCATCCGCCCCATCGGAGTGTCCGGCGTCTACTATAATGAAAGACTTCACGTATTGTCTGTGGTTTTTAATGCGGACTATGTGAGCGGTGAAATAACAATTCAACCCGAAGAGATACTTGATGCGAAGTTTTTACACTTGGATGAAACTACAATGGATGAATACATTAAACGGCCTCATTTAAAATCTCGCATTTTAGATACGCTACGTGTGGCACGCTCTGTTCCCTATGAGACGTGGAATTTGAATCCACCTGACTATAAGTTGTTGTCAAGAATAGACGGGGAACAGCAGAGCTCTAAAAGAGTATTTTTGCTCACGGGAAAGCCAAGAGCAGGGAAGTCAACTTTGATAAAAAAACTTATAAATGAGATTGGATCAGAAACTTGGGGTGGATTTTACACTGAGGAAATAACTAATTCAATTAATGAGCGAATTGGTTTCAGATGCGTATCCGTTGATGGAGAGAGTGTGGAAATTGCGCATGTAGAGAGTCCCAGTCAAACTCGAATTGGAAGATACGGAATCGATATAGAAAAATTCGAAAAATTTGCTTTGAGAGTATTACAAGAGGCCATGACATTTAAAAAGATTATTGTAATTGATGAAATTGGATTCCTGCAGATGTTATCCTTATCTTTCCAAAGAAAAGTACAAGAAATCATTTATGATAATCGAATTGTTTTAGGGACAGTTCCGCTAGATAGTCATCCGGGAATTGACAAAATCAAATATAACAAGGAAGTACAGCTAGTAAGTATTAATGAATCTACACGTGATATGATAACTGAATTATTAGTGAAGGATATTTTGAAAGCTTTAGATTCAAATACATTGTAAGGATCTCGAAGAAGGCGCTGACATCATATAACACCATATTCATGCATCGGGCATTCGCCCTTGGTCCGGCACGAAGTTAGATGAGGATTCGGAGTGGCATTTCAGTTTTCGAGGAAGCAGATTCAGCCGGACACATCCGCACCGACTAACCGCATCGCGGCCGCTCCCGTTGGTCGCTTAAGTCGGTGGGACGTCGTGGATACGGGAACGTTATAAGAAATCCCCGCAAAGAGAAATAAAATAATATAAAAGGTGGTTTATTCAATGAATAATAATAACTTTTGGGAATTGATAAATCGTTCCAAAGAACATGGTGAAGAACAGGTAGAATGGTTAACCAATGAATTAACTAAACAAAAAACTGATGAGATCTTTAATTTTGAAATAGAGTTTAGGAACAAGATGGATCAGTCTTATACACCTTCATTATGGGGAGCTGCTTTCGTAATAATGGGGGGGTGTTCCGATGATGGAATTGACTACTTCAGAGGTTGGTTAATTTCTAGAGGAGAAGAACTATTCAATAAGGCATTAAAGAATCCTGAATATTTGGCTGAATATTTCACGGAAGATAATTTACAAGAAGATGTATTTGCACCCCAATTGGAAGAGATATTATCAGTGGCATCAGATGCCTACACTTATCAAAATACCGGTGAAATTGAGTATGACGACGAAATTAATACAAAGTTTTTAGATGAATTAGAAGCCAGAGGATATAAATTTGAACCAATAGAAATTGAATTAGATTGGGAAGAAGAAGACCTTGAGGAAAGATATCCATTATTATGGGGAAAATTCGGAGAAAACCCACTTACATAGGTAACCCTTAGAAGGCGGGTACATCTTATAACACCGTATTCACACATCGGGCCGTCCGGCCCTCGGTCCGGCAGGGGGATTTCGGGGAAGTGGAGTCAACCGGACAACCCTGCACTGGCTAAGTCCGTCGGACCCGGGGCATACGCCCCTTAAGCCAGTGAGGGTTCGTGAATACAAAGACGTTATATGAAAGTTGCAATAAACCAAATACTGGAGATGAAAAGATGACAGTAACTGAAAAAATAGTTAAAAGATTTGAAGAGTTATTAAACTTAGGACAACAAGTAATGAATACTCGAAAAAGTCCTGGATCAAACGTTATTGGTGATGATAGAGTGGATGCGGAAATAGCTTCTCAATGGGCAACAAGTACTCAAAATTTAATAGAACGAGTATTCGGAAAAGATAGCGTTCACTTAAAAAATATCAATAAAATTGCGGAAAAGTACGTTACATACTCTCCAGCGGTTAGAATCCTTGGTATTTTGAAAGCAGCAAAAGATGATTTTGAACATGATTTCCTGTTTGACTTGAAAACAATAATAGAAGCTGAAGTGTTTGATGATTTTCTTGAGCAGTCCGAGTATTTATTAGAAGCGGGATACTTTCAACCTGCTGCAGTTATTACTGGCTGCATATTAGAAGATGGGTTAAGGAAACTATGTGATCGTCATCAAATTGAGATTGATGCCAAACCAAAATTAGATAAAATGAATGCTGATTTGGCAAAGGAAGGTATATACAATAAATTAACGCACAAACAAATAACCGCATTTGCTGATTTAAGAAATAAAGCGGCTCACGGTAATTGGAGTGAATTTACACAAGATGATGTAAGAGCGTTTATTGGCTGGGTAAGGCTTTTTATGCAAGGGCATTTTAGTTAGAAATCTCGAGGAAGTTGCAACCTTCATATAACATAATATTCAAGCTGCGGCTCCTTTGGAGCCTGGGTCAGGGGGATGGATTTCGAAGAGGGATTTCAGCAGACAACCCCTTACGGGGTTCATGAATACAAAACGTTATCGGAAATTCCTTAAAGGAGTGAAATGATGGAAAAACTAATGAAAAATGTGATTTATTCATCAATACAAAACTTTTTTCAGAACGAAAATGACTTTTTTAAATATACAAGTCAGACAGGTATGACAGAATGGAATTTAACCCACCACTTATGTAATGAACTTAGTAAATATATTTTCTGGCTTAACAATGAATTAGATGTAACAAAACTAAACTATAATCGAAATATTATTTTTCACAAACGGGTGAGCAATCGTTTTAATTTGCTAGTTGTAGAAGCTAAAAAAGACCATAATGCTAAATATAGCGATATAGAAAAAATTGAAAATCATTGGATGAGTGGAACCCTTAGCTACCGATTTGGAGCATACATTAATATTTGGGATATTCACGAGTTTGAAGCGATTCTAATAGTGAAAGAACTTAATGGATTTAAAGAAATAAAAATCAGTGAAGATAATAGTGAATACATATCACTTCACATATTAGAAGAACAATTTAAGCAGCATATTAGAAATGTTTTACACGAAGTAGACAAAGATTCAAAGCATGAATTCTTAGAAAAACCTTTGGAAGAAAAACTGGATCATGAAATTTTGAAGGTATTTTCATTAGAAAACCGGAACATCCGATAACATAATATTCACGCATAGGACATTCGTCCTCGGTCTGGCATCCGCCAGACACCCAGCATACGCTGGGTCGTGAATACAGGAACGTTAGCAGAAATCAGGGGAATGCTTAATTAAATTATAAAGATTAGATAAACTATTTAAGGACGGGGATTTCAATGAGCAGCTTGTTACTAACCTCTTGTGGTTTTTATACTGAAGATATTAAAAATCAATTTCTGGATTTTATTGATAGAGATATTTCTCAATTAAAGGTCTCTATTATTACAACAGCATCCCCTATGAAAGAAAATAATAGATATGCACAAAGGGCAATGCAAGATTTCAAGGACATGGGGTTTCAGCATATTAATTTTGTAGATATAGAATTTGATGACCCGCAAATTCTCATACATAGAGATGTTATATATATCAATGGTGGAAATCCATTTACATTATTGTATTACGCTAAGAAAAGTGGTGCTGATGAAATTATTAAAACACTGGCCGCACAGAATGTAATTATAATTGGAGTAAGTGCTGGAGCGTTAGTACTGGGGCCGAATATTAACATTGTCGATTTCTTTACTCCACAGATGAACACAATGGATTTAACGGATTTTAAGGCATTAGGTGTAACCGACAAGCTTATTTTTCCTCACTATGATAGAGAGGACGTATTTAAAGATCGTACTAATAAAACAATTGAAGAGAGAATAGTAGAATTTGAATCCAATGAGAACTGTAAGGTGACAAGGCTTAAAGAGGAAGAATATATCTCAATCTTAATGAACCAAGCACATTGAAAGTCGTAAATTCATTGCAAGTAGCTCGAAGAAGCCCCTGACATCTGCTAACATCGTATTCACGCTGCGGACATTCGTCCTTGGTCCGGCATTCGCCGGACACCCAGCATGCGCTGGGTCATGAATACAGGAACGTTATACGAAAACTTGCTAACCCCTATTAAAAACCAACAATTTTAGAAGGAGACTTCAAAATGAAAAAGCAAGAACAACCACAAAAGTACCACGTGCTGGCTCGAGGAGTCATATTAACCGATAACCATCTTTTCGTTGCCCATTGTATAGGAATGGATAACACATTTTTACCAGGAGGACATGTTGAGTTTCATGAAAGTATTAGAACCTCTTTGTATAGAGAGATAAATGAAGAACTTGGTTTAATAAGTGAAGTCGGGCCGTACATAGGAGCAGTAGAAGCTGAACACGAAGATGAAGGAACATATCATCAAGAGATAAATCATGTTTTTATTACTAAATTAGAAAACGCAGATTATAGAGAGAATCCAGAATCAAAAGAGAGCCATTTAGAATTTTATTGGATACCCATAAATGAGATGGACCGACATAACCTTCTTCCTCAACCAATGAGAAAGATTATTGAAAACTATATAAATAATATTGAAGGGCCTTTTTTTCGAAAGTACATTCGAAGAGGTTTAGTGAGGTTTTTCGATGAAGAGCAAGTCTTCGTATAACACAACATTCACGCTGCGGGCTACGCCCTTGGTCTGCTGAAGATAATACGGAGAAGTGGATTCAGGCAGACAACTCCTTCGAGGCTAAGTCTTCGACCCAGTCGCTACTCTCCTTTAAGCCTCTCGGGTTCGTGAATGCTGAAACGTTATACGACAGACTCAAATGAAAAGAGAGCCGTTTGGCTCTCAATTAGATGATATATTTAATTCATTATGTAATTGAAGAGCATCCTTAAACCCCTGTAAATAGATTTCTCGTTCTAATATTGTATGAACAGAAAGGTCTGCGTCATCGTAAAGAAATAGAGTTTTATGCATATCCTTAGGTAAAAGCTCATGTAACTGTTGATTATAGATGGAGTTGTTTTTGAGAAGGTCGCTATATAAAGCTTCAATTCGATTACGAATCAACGAATCCAGTAAAACTTCTAAAGAATTGTGCATGGATGATCACCGTCCGTTATGTTTTATTTTACGAACAAAAATTTAACTTGTTGAACATTATTTTATCATAATGAAATTTATAGTCAAGACATATCAAAGTTATTTTTGATTAAGGAAATATACTTTCATATAATTAAAGAAAAATTCAATTCGGATATGAAGGGGTACCAGATGATAAGTTATAAACCATTTCAAAAATTATTGATTGACAGGGAGATTAAGAAACAAGATTTATTAAAAATGACGGGGATTTCATCGGCAACGATGGCAAAGCTCAATACGAATGAGTATGTATCGTTAGAAGTAATTGATAAATTATGTACGGCATTGGAATGCCAGCCTGGAGATCTATTGGAGCATATAGCAGATCAATGATGGGATGAGAATATCTGCTGGTTACTCAAAGATGAGATTCCGTCGTATAACATAATATTCAAGCAGCGGCTCCTTCGGAGCCTTAGTCTGCGGATGGATTTCGAGGAGGAATTTCAGCAGACAACTCCTTTGGGGTTCATGAATACAAGAACGTTATCTGAAAGTGCACGAAGTACAAGAAAGGATGAAATCATGAATATTCAGGATGTACCAATTGAGATAATTGAACAAATTGGAAAGGTCCAGAAAATTACTTTTCCTCGACAAGGTCATACTTCTATCGTGGCTATACTGGATACGTCAAATAAAAAGTACATAATCAAGAAGACGGAAAACGATCTATACAATGAGTGGCTATCAGAAGAATACAAAGTACTTCAATATCTTTACCATACGGGACTACCGGTTCCAAAAGCATATTCATATCATGTCAAGAATAAATCAAGATGGGTTTTAATGGATTATATTGAGGGGATAAGTTTGAGAGAATTTCTATCGAGAGAGCCTGATCTCAAAGATAAAGAAAAAGCTATTTCTAACTTTGGACTTTGTTTAAAGAAATTACATGAATGCCCTTGCCCAATTGAATTGCAGAAGCATGATACTCTTTGGATAGATACAATACTTAGTAAAGCTGAATATAATCTAACTCACTATGAAGTAGACGGATCAGAGGAACTACTTAAACGGTTGAAAGAAGTAAGACCCAACCCAATAGATAACACTTTGATTCATGGCGATTATACAATAGATAATGTACTAGTTAATGAATGCAACGTAGTTGGAGTTATTGATTGGTCAGGAGCTGCTTACGGTGATCCAAGATATGATGTAGCATTAGCAATCAGGCCGAAACATAATGCTTTCGATAATGAAAGAGATAAAGAAATATTCTTTAACGCATATGGAAAGTTAAGAATAACTGATGAAGAATATCACTATTTCGAAGACGGAATATATAATTTCTTTTAGTATCGCTTCGAAGCGTGCTCCATCAGATAACAATATGTTCACGCTTGGGCCATTAGGCCCTCGGTCCGCCCGAGGGGGTTCGGGGAAGTGGATTCAGGCGGACATATCCGCACCGACTAAGCGCATTGCGCCCGGCGACTTCGTCGCCTTAAGTCGGTGGGACATCGTGAATACAAGAACGTTATGTGAAATCACAGTGTGACACTTAATGAAAGCATATAAAGGAGGCTTGTATGAAGACAATTATCTATATGGTTAGGCATGGAGAATCACCATACAATGAAGGAAATGAAAGAACAAGAGGGCTTACCCCAAAAGGAAAGATCGATATTGAAAAAGTAACGAAGTTACTTATAGGTGAAGGAATAGACATGATTATATCAAGTCCCTATACTCGAGCAATTCTTAGTGTTGAGGGATTGGCCGAGCACTTAAAGTTAGATATTAAAGTATTTGAAGATCTTAGAGAACGACATTTTGCATCTTATATTATTGAAAATGCAGAGTTAATGTCTAGTATCAGAGAGAGTTTTAATAACCCTGATTATACCTTGCCGGGTGGAGAGTCTAATGCTGATAGTCAGAAAAGAGCAACCTCAGTTCTAAAACCCATATTAAAAGAGCACAGAGGGAAGAAAATAGCAATTGGGACTCATGGTCTTGTAATGACTTTGATGATGAATCATTTTGATTCAGCTTTTGGCTTGGAGTTTTTGAATCAATTAAAGAAACCAGATATTTATAAAATGCAATTCGAGGACTTAGAATTAGAAGAAGTAACAAGAATGTGGAATGATTAGATTTCCTAAGGTTTATCGAAGAGGACTGTGACATCACATAACAGAGTATTCACGCTGCGGGGGACAAGCCCCCCTTGGTCTGCCCGAAGCAATTCGGTGAAGTATGAGCAGGCAGACAACCCTGCGAGGCTAAGTGGCTAACCACCCAGTCGCATACGCTCCTTTAAGCCTCTCGGGTTCGTGAATACAAGAACGTTATGTGAAAGTGATGCAATAATTAGTTTGACGGAGAGGGGTATTCGAAATGATTAGAAATACAGTTCGTGCATTAATTATACAGGATGAAATGTTACTCACCATTAAGAAAGAGCGACCAGATGTAGGTGTCTATTATGCTTTACCTGGTGGGGCTCAAGAGCTAGATGAAACTTTGGAACAGACTTTAAAGCGTGAATGCTTAGAAGAACTTGGGGTGGATCTACTAGACTGCAAGTTAGTGTGCGTCAGAGAATACATATCTAAAAACCACGAATACTCAAATATTATGAAGGAAGTACATGCTGTAGATTTTATATACGAATGTAACATTAATCCAATTAGCAACCAGTTAAGTAGTTCTCAGGCTGATGTCGGACAAATCGGAATAGAATGGTTACCTATTAATGAAATATTACAAGCAATAACGCAGTCGAATGAACTGTTAAAACCGTATAAATTCCCAAGAGTAACTGAATATTTCATCAAGGAATATTTTATAGATCAAATAACGGAACCATATAGAGGCGAAATCTTTGTGAGTTAATCAAAGTAGGCATCACCATCACATAACAACGTGTTCCAGCTTCGCGGCTGTCGCCGCTCGGTCTGCCCGATGGATTTCGAAGGCGAATCAGGCAGACACATCGATTCCCCTAAGATAAGAGCTATCTAAGGGGAACCGACGTCAGGAACACAAGAACGTTAACTGAAATCAACGGGATTGTATTGAATGCAGTTTAATGAAGTAGATTGAAGAACGATGGTTTGAAGATCTTTCAATGAAGCAGTTGAAGAGCAGTGTTTTGAAGGCAATTCGGTGAAGTAGATTGAAGAGCAGTGTTTTGAAGGTGATTCAGTGGAGTAGGTTGAAGGACGGTGTTTGAAGGCGATTCAGTGAAGTAGGTTGGAAGACTGTTTTGAGGTATTTCGAAGAGGTCGTTGACATCAGTTAACACCGTTTTCCTGCTGCGTCGCGTTCGCTCCTTGGTCTGCCCGAGGGTTTTCGAAGAAGTTGAGCAGGCAGACAACCCTGCGAAGCTAGGCGGCAGAGCCACCCAGTCGCTACGCTCCTTTAAGCCTCTCGGGCTCAGGAACACGAAAACGTTAAGTGAAATCTCCCGTAAGACACTAGGAACCAAAAATAACTCTTTAGGTTATAATGAAAGCATAATAATGATTCAGAGGAGGGAAGTTCATTGAAGCGAGAAGATATTGAAAATAAATTGAGATCCGAAAAGCATTATTTGAAGGAACATTTTTATGTCGAGAAGATCGGGCTATTTGGTTCCTTTGCTCGTGATGAACAGACAGAAAACAGTGATATTGATTTGTTAGTTGAATTTTCTCGTCCTGTTGGCTTTGAATTCCTGGAGCTGAAGCATTATTTGGAGACTATATTTAACCGCCACGTTGATCTTGTTACTCCTAATGCCATTAAACCTTATATGAAGGATGAAATACTTAGTGAGGTACAATATCAGTGAAACGGCCAATAAATTCATTAATGGACATTTTAGAGTCAATTCATCGGATAGAATCGTATCTCTTGAACGTTGAGTATGAGGACTTTTTATCAAATCAAATGCTTTTGGATGCAGTAGTACGAAATCTAGAAATAATTGGAGAAGCGGCTAGAAACATTAATGATGAAATAAAGAAAAAGTATCAGGAAGTTCCATGGAGGAATATGATTGGGCTAAGGAACATCTTGATTCATGAATACTTTGGTATTGATGAAAGCATCATTTGGGAAGTATCTACAAGAAATTTGCAAGAAATAAAACCAATAATTATGAAAGCTATTCAGGAAGTGGGAGACTTCACTTAACATAATATTCACGCTGCGATACCTTGCGGTCTCTTGGTTGTCAGATGAACAATCGAAGAAGATGCTCAGACAACAAACGACCCAGCCTAAGATAAGAGCTATCTAAGGCTGGGTCGTTTCGTGAATACGAGGACGTTAAGTGAAAGTAATGTAAAAACACTATAAAGAAAGACGTGATTGAATGCCTTATACAATAGATCAATGGAATAACAGGATTAGCGGGAAAACAGACCTCACGACTTATATTACTCATCTAACTAGAGCAACAGGTGATTTGAAGACAGGTCAAGTCTTAATGAAAATATTAAAGGATGGAAAAATTATTGGGAGTAAACCCGGTTCCCCAGGATTTATTGTGGGAGATAACCCCGCAGTTTGTTTTCAGGATACCCCTCCAGTTTCTCTAGTTCAAAATATACTACATGAGCAAGGTTATAGAGAAAAGCAAGTAGAAAGCGGTATGCCTAAGGAAAAAATAAAAGTTCGTTACTTGCCGGCAGGTATAGCATTTAGAAAAATCTATGCATATGAAAAAGGTGTTCGTCCTGCTATATATGAACAAACAGAAATAGCAAAGAAAATGTTACCCAAGGATGAACATTGGAGAATTGTTAATTTTAACTTAAGTGATAGATCAAATATTATTGACTGGACTCACGAGAGAGAATGGAGGGTCAAAGGTGATTTTCAATTTGATATATCAGAGGCGGTACTACTAGTTTCTAATGAGAAAGCTTATAAATGGTTTGTGAATAACGATAAAGACGATTTGTTGAAGAAAATTGCAGGAATTGTTTGTCTAAGACCAATTATTTTTTGATTTTAAGGTATCACTTAGAAGACATTACCATCGCTTAACATTATATTCACGCATCGAGCATACGCCCTCAGTCCGGCAGAGGGATTTCAGGGAAGCAAAAGCGGCCGGACACACCTGGCATCCGCCAGGCGTGGTGAATACGAGAACGTTATGTGAAAGATTTGAAATACAATTAAGCGAGGGTACTATGATGTCAAAATTAAAAATAAACGATCTAAAAAAATACTTAAAACTACTTGATAGGCAGCAACTCGAGAAAGAGATTATTTCTATAGTTAAAACACATTCAGAAATACAGGACTACTATTTTGCTAAGCTTAATCCTGATAATGAAGATTTGCTGGAAAAATATAAAAAAATAGTAAAAAAAGAATTTAATCCAAGAAGTAGAGAAATTTTGAGATATCCAGTTATTAAGAAAGCTATTCAAGATTTTAGCAAGTTAACTACGAATCAAGAGCAAGTTATAGATATAATGTTATTCACAGTAGATTGTGGTATAAATTTTACTAATACTTTTGGGGACATAGATCAGAAATTTTATCACACAATAGCAAGCATATATGATCAAGCAGTTACAATAATAGTCAAACATGAAAAAGATAATTATATAGAATGGTGCCATAAGCTCATGGTTTCCAGTCAGGACATTGGATGGGGATTTGGCTTTGATATGAGCGATATATACAATGAAGCATTTGGGCATCTCGAAGAAGACAGATCCATCACATAACACTGTATCTACGCTGCTGGCTTTGCCCTTGGTTCGCGAGAAGATTTATGCAAAGAAGTGAATCAGCGAACAACCCTGCGAGGCTAAGTCCTTCAGACCCGTTCGCTGACGCTCTCTTAAGCCTCTCGGGTTCGTAGATACAAGAACGTTATCGGAAATCAATACATATTATCAAATCGTATCTGAAGTGCATTACAGGTAGTTTAGTTCAGCATTACCAAGTCAAGAAAGCAGGGATGGTCTTGGGGAATTTGAAATCACGGGTAGAAAGTATTCGTATACTTGTTAATGAAATGATATCTAGTATGGACAGTACGCTAAAAAAACAGGAAGCTTCTGTTCGACTGTATGGGGTATCATCTATTGCATCAATAATTGCAATGAAAAGAGGGATCGAACCGGAAATTGCTGCAGTCGCAGGTTTACTTCATTACTTTTACCATTATAAAACCGGCATTATTCATTACCCTGGAATCAATAGCGCTGAGGCGGTTAGGCCAATCATAAGAGATCTAGGTATTTTCTCAAAGGAAGAGCAGCTTGTTATTTTGCGAGCAATATTTTATCAGGATCAGAGGGAACAAACTCATAGTCTATATGATGAATTAATCAAGGATGCCATTGTGTTGCATAAGTTTTTGCAGAATATGGATCAAACCGTGCCTCATCTGGATATAAAGAGACTTTTAAATTTGCTGGACGAATTTTCAATCGAAGCTGCTTGCGTAAAGGAAGAAATTATAACCCACGGTAATTTTCCTAACGTCATTAAAGACAAACGTCAGTTATTGGCTGATATTTCGGAAAATCTTGCTAAGCAGAAGATTATGGGCATTCCGGGTGACAAACGATATCGGGAAATTTGCCAGTATTGGCCTGATCCCGATATCTATAAAGTACTTAAGAATAATTGGGGCGCTGCATTTGTTTATCATTGCTGTATGTCATCTGGATTTCTGTTTCCTATACGTTATCCGAATGGAAATCATCGTTTAGCGGGGGTAGGTGCGATATTGGAATGGGCGAAACTGCCTGAGACTGGATTTTTTTATTATGACGGTCAGGGAGACTTTGTACCTGAACGCGGCGATATTGTAGTCTACGAAGGACTTTTATCTGATAATCCGCATGATCATATAGGAATTGTGATTTCGTGCGAAGAGCATGAGATTCTAGTTGCTGAAGGCAATAAAGATAATGAGAATTATTCTAGTATTTTTCGAAGGAATAGAAAACACTGTATTCTTGGCTATATCCGTATTGATAATGAATACCAATTTAATTTCAATGCTATCTACAACCCTACTCTTTAGCTGCTATTGTGATATTCATTAATCTTATGCTAGCTGGATCGAAGAAGGTATTGACATCCGATAACATTATATTCACGCATCGGGCATACGCCCTTGGTCCGGCATTGAGGGAGTTCGGGGAAGCAGGAGCAGCCGGACACCCCGGCATTCGTCGGGGGGCGTGAATACAGTGAACGTTATAGGAAATCGGCGCAAGAACAAAAAAATACTTTTTTTAGTTTCTTGAAAGCAGGCGATAACTTTGAACATTGATTTCATCATTCTTCACGGATCACCTGGGAATGGAAAGACAACATTATCTCGGAAATTGCATAATCATTTTAAATCACCTTATTTTGAATTTGGTTGGATTCCGGAATTTCGTTCTTTAACACCGTCAGTGCAAATCACTCAAAGACATGAAGAACAATTGGCTTTTGAGAATTTGATACTGGTTGCTAAAAACTATAATCGACATGGGTTTAAGAATGTTGTAATTACAGATCTGGATGACGTTCGAATGCTGGATATTCCTATTGTATTTGAAGGATACAACTATATTATTTTTACACTTTACAGTGATGAAGACGAAGTGATTAAACAGAGAATTCTAAACAGAAATAATGGGAATAGTTATCTTGATTGGGAAAAATCCATAAAAACGAATTCTCTTATTAGGGGGAGGAATACTCTTCCAAATGAATATCGAATATTGAATTCAAAGAATGATGTTGAAACCACATTTCAAGAACTTTTGAATTATATAGAATGTCATGTTCCGTCACGATCAAATAATATTGAGTTAAGTAGGAATGATTTTTATAGCTATATTAAAGATTGATGGAACGTGCTTTGCAGGTATCTCGAAGAAGGCACTGACATCCTATAACAATGCGTTCACACATCGGCGAACAAGCCGCCTCGGTCGCCAGAAAATAAGTCGAGGAAGTAGATTCAGGCGACACATCCGCACCACCTAACCGCATCGCGACCGCTCACTATCGTTCGCTTAAGGTGGTGGGACGTCGTGAACACGAAACGTTATCTGAAACCCCCGAAATCTTATAAAACATAAGAGAGAGTATAAAACATACAAAGGAAGTTGAGCAATTTGGGTAAAGGGAAAATTATATTTTTGAATGGCGTAACAAGTTCAGGTAAAACTTCAATTGTAGAAGCTATGCAATCTTACTCTAAACTATTTTTTTATGTAGTTGCCAATGATCTTTTTGAAAATACGATTGGTGATAAACATCTGCAGACAGATTACTGGAAGTATTTAAGTGAAGCAATAATTATAATGTATCACACAGCAAAATTATTTTCGGATAGTGGAAAGCATGTATTAATCGATGGGATACTAGTTGAAAGGCCAGAGTTAAAACCACATTATGATAAAGTCAAAGAGATTTTTAATGGGTATCCTCTGGAGATAGTCGAGGTGTATTGTCCTCTAGAGCTTTGTCGTAAGCGAAATATAGAACGTGGTGATAGAAGAGAAGAACAATCAGATGAGCAAAATAAAATTATGTCACTAAACATTCATTATAGCTGCTCAGTGGACACGAGTTTGAATACACCAGAAGAATGTGCAGAAATTATTATTACATCATTGATTCAAAAAGAACGATAAACAATCGTAGAAGAATATTATTGAAGTGACTCAAGAAGTCAGGGGCATCGGATAACAACGTGTTCCAGCTTCGCGCCATTCGCCACTTGGTCTGCCCGAGGAGATTTCAAGGAAGTGGCTTCAGGCAGACACATCGATCCCCCTAAGATAAGAGCTATCTAAGGGGGATCGATGTCGTGAATACAAGAACGTTATACGACAGGGTCTAAATAAAAAGAAAAGAGCCCAAAGGCTTTTATATATGTAATTCATTGAAGAGATGTAATTCATTGAAGAGATGTAATTCATATTTTAAACAGCACAGCCTACAGATCAGAGTTATGGCCACGTAAATCGTGGCTATTTTTATCTCGGATAACAAGTTTACTAAAAATAATAATTGTCAGTTGGAAAGATCTAGGGTGTGTTTTCAAACCTAAGCAAGCTAATGACCTAGGTCAATTAATCTTACCTATGTAATGAAGAAATAATCGAAAGCGCTTTCACCTCCTGTACTTCATTGATAAGATGAACGTGTACATAATCAGCAAGGAGGGTATCATGAAAAAGAAAAAATGGAGTGACTCAATTCAAAAGTTTGGACGAACGCTGCTTTTGCCAATTGGTGTACTAGCGCCTGTTGGGATGATATTGGGAATAAGCGGTGCACTCGTTCAACCGTATATGATTGAAAGGTTTGCTTTTTTAGGTAATGATGCGGTAAATACTACTCTTACTAGTATTCGAACGATTGCCAGTGCCATCTTTAACAATATTCCCTTATTATTTGCGATGGGTGTCGCCTATGGTATGAGTAAAAGAGATAAAGGTATTTCCGTTTTTGCCGCAACAGTTGGATACTTAACATTAATTATCACGATGAATGTATGGCTTACTGTAACAGGTAAGATGGCAGATCCAGAAGTAATGACGCAATTTGGACAAATTAATGTTTTAGGGATGCAGACAATGAATATTAGTGCCGCAGGAGGAATCCTTACAGGATTAATTGCTGCTTGGGCTACGGATCGTTTTTATAATTTAGAGCTTCCCACTGCTTTTGCTTTCTTTTCAGGAAAGAAATCGGTACCGATTATTACAATAGGCATCATGATTGGTGCCGGCTTTATTCTTCCATTTATTTGGTCATTTTTTGTCGGTTTATTAATGCATCTTTCAGTCGTTTTTCTAAGCAGTATGGGACCATTTTTTACAGCCGCAGGTGAAAGGCTTTTCATCCCATTTGGACTTCACCATGTATGGAACGTTCTGTTTAGATTTACGGAAGCTGGTGGCAGTTATGTCATCAATGGGGAAACGTATGTTGGTGTTGTACCAGCAATGACTGAGGTTCTCTTTAATCAAGGACCGAACAGTGAATATTGGGGACTAATGCCAAAACTTTCGAGATTTATGGCGCAACAACAGATGTTGGTTACGTTATTCTTATTTCCAGCGATTGCTGCTGCGATGTATAAAGCTTCTCATAAGGAAAATAGGGCTGTTGTTAAGTCCATGTTAATTACAATGGTGTTAACAGCAATATTGGGAAATGTAACGGAACCATTAGAGTTTACTTTTGTATTTTTAGCACCGTTATTATATATTGTTTACGCTTGTATCGTAGGGATTGGAGCAGTATTATTGTCGTTCGCAGGTGTTGCCATTGGCTACATCCGCGGTACTATTTTTGACTTCGCTATTTTCGGATTATTATATGAACGTTCAAATTGGATTTTCTTAGTACTTATTGGAACGATATTAGCAGTTATCACTTATTTCATTTTTTATTGGGCAATTATTAAGTTTGATATCAAGACTCCTGGTAGAGAAGAACAGCAAAACCTTGATAACACATTAATCAGAGAGAAACGTTACGGTGAAATTGCGGAAATTCTTATTCAAGCCTTAGGAGGAAAAGCGAATATTACAAACGTAGACAACTGTATTACCCGATTGCGGATTGATTTAGCAGATGTCAGTGCAGTAAACAAAGATGAATTACAAACATCAGGCTGTACAGGATTTTTCTTCCCATCAGCTAAACATATCCATATTGTATATGGGCCGCAAGTTGAGTTTGTGAAAAATGCAGTCGATGAAAAATTAAGATAGCTATCCATGCTTGGAGGTATTTATATGAGAGCATTATATGATTCCAAAAGTAAAACAATGGATGATCGGGGAATTAAACAGCTTTTTTTGCAAGAAGAAAAATATAAAACATGGCTATTATTCGAAGCAGCCTTAGCACAAGCGCAGGCAGAAGCCGGTATTATCCCTGCGTCAGCAGCTAAAGATATTAAAGAGGCGGCTAAAACAGAAAATATTGATTTTGAAGAAATGGATTGCATTTATAGAAAAATTGGACATGGCTTTGTCCCTTTCTTAAAAGTTTTAGTAAAAGCATGTCCTGGGGATAGTGGCAAGTATGTACACTATGGGATTACAACGCAAAACATCCAACAAAGTTCCCAACTTTATATGGTGAAAAATGTTCATAAAAAGTTTATGCAATTAATAGGTGAAATCCTTGAAAACCTTGGGAAATTGGCATTAGATAATAAAGATGCTGTTATGCCTGGCCGTACACATGGCCGTCATGCAATACCGATCACTTACGGCTATAAAGTATCTGTTTGGATTAGTGATTTGATTGCTTGCTACGAGCGCATGGTTGAAGCGGAAAAAAGGGTCTTTAAAATTATGATGGGCGGTGCGGTTGGAACCTTCAGTTCGATGCCAGAAGTAGGAATAGACGTGCAAAAACGAGTGGCTGAACTCGTAGGAATGTATCCAATGGAAGTCCCTTCAAGAAATATTAGTACACATAAAATTGAATACATGATGAATTTGTCTCTTTTAGCTAATGTTTGTCATAAAATGGCGGAAGAAGTATATAGTACAACTTTAGAGGAAATTGCAGAGGTTTCTGAAGGCTTTAGCAAAGGGACAGTTGGCAGCAGTACGATGCCGCATAAAATTAATCCTAAATTAGCAAAAGGCATCATTGCCAATTCACAAAAACTATATTCTTTACCTGGTGTAGGAATGTATTCAGCTGTACGCCCTTATGAAGGCGACAGCAGCTCATATATGCTTTTTGATGGTATTTTAGAAGAAGCTTTAGAATTAACAACCGAGGTTTTATTGCGCTGTGAAGAATTAACACGGACGATCGTTGTTCATAACGAGCGTTTGCTTCATAATGTCATGCGCAACAAAGGCTTAGATAATAGTGAGTATGTGATGATGAAATTATCTAAAAAACTAGGCAAAGATAAAGCACATTCATTAATGTATGAAATTGCAATGAAAACTGCAGCCGAAGGTGAAGATTTCTATACAAATCTGCGAGCTAATGAACAGATTGCCAGTGAATTTTCAGAAGATGAAGTAAAAGAAATGATTGATCCTAGAAATTATATTGGCTTATCCGTTAAATTGGCAGAATTAGAAGCTGGTAGAGCGACAGAGACAGCCCAAACTATTTTTGAAAAATATAAAGAGGAATGATAAAGGCTGAGTGTTCCTAAAATATACGCGAGAGAAGAAAAAGGTGTTTTTTCTTCTCTCGTTTTTTGTGCAAGATAGATTTCAATAGGCTTGTAATACCAATGATTTACACCATAGCTAGTTGCTATTTTAATTTGATATACTTTAGTTGATAAAAAGGAATGATAACCACACCAATCATTTAGTTTACAGCCGCTGCGTGACATAGAGTGCCATCCTATCTTACAATAAAAATATGTAAATCCATACAAACGCTTAATTTTATGTTTACCAATTACGTATAAAACATTTTTAATAAAAAGAGGGGAGCTATTTATGCTCAACTATTTTGAAAATTATGAAGATATGACAATGAGTGAAAAAAAAGTTTTAAAATATATCGTAGAAAATACAGAGTTGATTCCTTATTTAAAAATTAATGACTTGGCTGAAGCCACGTTTGTTTCAAAGACGGTCATTATTAACCTTGCTCAGAAAATGGGATATAGTGGCTTTAAAGAATTAAAATATCATCTAAGCAGTCTTGTTAAGGATGAAATTATCGAAACAGTGAATCATAAAACTTCTTACAAAGATCGTTTGCAAAAGGGTATTTCTAAAACGATTTCATTAGTTGATCCTAATGTCCTCGAAAATTGTACAAGGATGATTCGCTCGTCAAAAAATGTCTTTATTATGGCCAGAGGAACGAGTAAAGCTGCAGGTTACTATTTAGAACATTTACTCATATCCATTGGTATACAATGCATCTTTATCAAGGATTATAATTTATCGGAATTATTCACAAATTTTGTGACAGAAAGTGATATGGTTATTTTCATTTCCCTGTCTGGAAACACGAAAAAAATTATTGAATCAGCCCAAAAAGTGCAATTGAAAAAAGCAAACATGATTAGTATGACGTCTTTCCAGTCCAATACGTTGTCCAATTATACAAAGAATAACTTATATTGCTACACGGACTCGGCAGATACGAAGTGGAATGATAAAATCTCTAGAATTGGTTTTTTCATAATCATTGACTTGATAATTGATCAACTAACTGAAAATAGTAAAACTTAACCGCAAATAAAAGGCTGAAATGTTAGGTGAGGAAATGAAGGAAAATGTTTCGTCATGTAGCACTAATATTGTGAAAAAGTGAACGAAATATAATAGATAATAACCATTTAGGAGATCCATTCCGCGAAGTCCTCTGCTTTTAAGAGAGGCAAAAAAATTCGCCCCAGCTCGCTTCAGATTCTGTATCACCGAGCATTAAACCTAGAATCTCCCGATAACCTTCGGAATTGACGTCTGTACAATCATCACTCCTCTAGGATGCACTCGACCTTCTTCACGGACCTTCACAACGATCGCATCCACTAAGATAAACGGGAATCGGCTGTCGACTAAGGGCCGGTTATTCCATGCCCCTACAATGGGATCTAACTGTATGCAGAGGTCTGACACCGTAGACTTGGAAAACTCCATGCCACAGAATTCGTCGGTAATCTGAGTAACTTTGCGAATTACTTCTTGTGTAATATACTTAGTATATTAATATTATGATGTCAGGGTGGTTTTGTGGAATTGCATTTATACGAGCAGATATATATCTATATTGTACAAGAGATTAAAGAAGGCCGATTAAAAGAAGGAGATCGAGTCTCTTCTGAAAAAGAGTTGGCTGAAAAATTTGGCGTCAGTCGTATTACATCTAAAAAGGCTCTGGAGAAATTGGCGGATTCTGGGGTTATCAAACGAATACAAGGAAAAGGTTCATATGTGGCCGATGGTATAATTGGAGGACAAGAACCGAAGCACTATTCAGAGGTAAGAACGACCTTGGTTCCGGAGGATGATAAGCGGTTGATCGGGTTTATTATACCGAATTTTTCTGACGAGTTTGGCCTACAACTTCTTAGATCGATGGAAAAACGGAGTGCTGAGCACAATTATCAACTCATTATCAAGCGAACTTGCGGGGATCGGGATGAGGAAAAACGCGCGATCGACTTATTTATTCGTTTAGGCATCAAAGGATTAATCGTGACCCCCATTCATGGTCAACACTATAATTCGGAGCTGCTTCGTCTTGTATTGGATCGGTTTCCAATTGTTTTGGTCGATAGATATCTAAAAGGAATTCCGGTTTGTTCGGTTTACACAGACAATAAGAAAGCAGCCATGGATCTTACGCGCCATCTGATTAACAAAGGTCATAAAAAGATTGCCTTTTTATCTCCGCCGGAAGAGAACACTTCAACATTGGAGGAAAGGCTGCTCGGATATACGTTTGCCTTCACCCAAGAAGGAATGAACTTGAACAAAGATTATTTATTGACAAACTTGAAGGGCACCCTTCCCATGAACATAAACGGAACAGCGATTGAAAGTGATAAAGAAACAGTAAAGCATTTTTTGACACAACACCCTGATGTAAAGGCGTTTGTCGCGTCGGAATTTCTAATAGCTACCATGCTGGCTCAGGTCATCAACTCGATGGGGAAATCTCTGGAGGAATTCGAGATTGTTTGTTTCGACTCCCTGAACGATCACCTGGGTCAACCTATCTTCACTCATATTGAGCAGGATGAGAAGCAGATGGGTGAATTGGCAGTGGATATGCTAATCTCTCAGTTGCATGGAACAGCAGTTCCCGAGCTGAACATCATTGAACATCGTATGATCGTGAAAAGTAACGGATAGGGTAATAGAACTGCAGTTCAACAAAAGCAAGGATATCGCTTGTTCAATGTGCCGAGAAGTCCCCAGGGGCTTTTCGGCACTTTTTTAAGTTATTATAGCCATGCAGCGTGATTTTTTATGTCGTAATATTGCAATTGACACATCACACAATGGTATATTAACATACTTAGTATAACCAATAGATTCCTTATAACAAATTCACTTCGTTCATCATTTTCTGTTTTTAATAGCTCATATCACCAATAATGTTAGCGCTTACATATGACTATGTTTCTATTATCTACATGTAAATGTGAATCAGAAAAATGAAGTGAGTTTTATAGGAATTCAAGGTAAACTAATTAACTTAACTAAGGGGGACTTTGAATGAGGAGATCCAAAAAATTCGCATTTCCAATTCTTGTTTACTTTCTGGCTATGTTATTACTTGTAACCGCTTGCTCAACGAAGGGAGGCTCAAGCGACCAGGCGGGAGAGGGAATTACAACGGTTACGATGTGGCATGGTCTTACCTCAATTGATTTAGATAATATGAATAAAGTCGTGAAGGCATTTGAGGAGAAAAACCCTACCATCAAAATGAAATTGGTTTATACGGAATCCAGCGAGGGATCCGATCAGAAGCTGCTGACTGCAGTCGCAGGCGGCAATCCTCCTGACGTTGCACTTTTCGACCGGTTTAAAGTCGGTACTTGGGCTGCGCAAGGTTCTCTGACTGACCTATCCTCGATGGCAGCAGAATCCGGAATTCGTAAGGAAATGTATTATCCATTTGCTTGGGAGGAGTCCAGTTATCAAGGAAAGCTTTATGCAATGCCGATGGATACGGACTCTCGCCTGCTATTTTACAATAAGGATCATTTCAAAGAAGTAGGGCTTGATCCCAACAAACCACCACAAACGATCGCCGAGCTTGAAGCGGCCGCCGAAAAGTTAACCATCAAGGAAGGTAAACGTTTCAAACGGATCGGGTTCATCCCATGGTATTCGCAAGGCTGGCTATATACTTGGGGATGGGCATTTGGAGGAGAATTCCAGGACGCTGCCACCGGCAAAATTACCGCAAATGATCCTAAAGTCGTTGAAGCGCTGCAATGGATGACCGACTTCGGCAAAAAATACAATGTCGAGGATATTGCCGGATTCACAAGCGCAGCTGGCTCGGAGGAAATGGATCCGTTCATTTCCGGTCAAATCAGCATGAAGATAAGTGGAAACTTTACGGTGAAGGGTATCGAAAAATTTAAGCCGGATTTAAATTACGGTGTTGCACCAATACCGACCCCAACAGGTACTAATTTTACGACATGGTCGGGAGGAGGGTCCGCTATTATCCCTAAAGGCGCCAAGAACGTCGCTGCTGCTTGGAAATTCCTCGAATTCTTAGGGAAAGAAGAGGGGCAAACGTTATTAAACGCTGACTCTCAAATTTCGGTTATCGATTCGGTTAACGACAAATACGGTTACAAGGACGATCCGATTATGAAAGAATTTATCAATATTTTACCCAATTCACATAACCGCCCAGTTATTCCTGAAGGACAACTGCTGTGGAATGAGTTAGCTTCCGCAACGGAAAAGGCTACCCGCGGTAACGGTACTCCGAAAGAGAACCTGGATAGAGTAACAGAGACTGTTAATAAGGCTTTAGAAAAATACGACAAATAGGGTGCTCGGTAGGCAGGGAGCGAACCTTTCTCTCCTTGCCTATTAATGAATGACAATTGGAAGGAGAATGCACATGGCGAAACTGGCCGATTCAGTTCAAGTAAACGCAATTCCATCGGCAAGGAAACGAGCACTCCGCAGAACTAACGTGATTGGGTGGCTGTTTGCTTCACCTTGGGCTATAGGGCTGCTATGCTTTTATGCAATTCCGATGCTAATGTCCATCTACTTCAGCTTCACTACTTATAGCATTCTGCAGCCTGGTGAATTTGTCGGAATGAATAATTATAGAGATCTTTTCCATGATCCTTTGTTTTGGAAATCCATAAACAACACGATTTATTTTACCGTATTTTTTGTTCCATTAAGTATATTTATTGGTGTGGCACTCGCTATGATGTTGAATATGAAGGTCAAAGGGATGGCTGTATTCAGAACGATCTTTTTCCTACCTACACTTGTGCCACAAGTGGCTTTGGCTGTTCTGTGGATGTGGCTGTTACATCCAAACTTCGGATTGGTAAATGGGATGTTAGCGCATTTCGGTATCGATGGGCCTCCTTGGCTTGGTGGTGAAGCTTGGTCCAAGCCTTCACTCATCTTGATGTCGCTTTGGGGTATTGGGCAAGCCGTCGTCATCTACCTTGCTGGATTAGGAGACATCCCTGATGAGTACTATGAAGCAGCGCAAATCGATGGAGCTAACTGGTTTCAGAAAACGAGAAAGGTAACCCTGCCTTTGCTCACTCCCGTTATTTTCTACAACCTGGTCATGGGAATGATCGGTGCATTCCAACAGTTCACGCTTCCCTATACGTTGACCAAAGGGCAAGGAACTCCTGCAAATTCCATGACTTTTTACGTCATGTATTTATATGAGAACGGATTCAGGTATTTCAAAATGGGTTATGCTTCCGCAATGGCCTGGATCTTATTTATTATAGTTATGGTATTAACCGGAATTATTTTTATTACGTCTAAACGCTGGGTTCATTATCAAGGGAAATAAGGAGGAGGAAGTAAGGGATGAATCCTATCGCTATCAAAAGAATCAATCGTGCGTTAGCCTATTTATGTCTAATTGTTGCGTCTGCATTTTTCATTATTCCGTTCATTTGGCTGCTTTCGACTTCTCTTAAACCACTCACACAAGTCTTTACATTCCCACCAGAGTGGATTCCGCATCCAATTCTGTGGAGTAATTATTCCCGTGCCGTTGAGTATATCCCTTTCTGGACATATCTGAAAAACACGGCGATTATAACAATCGTTAGTACGCTTGGTGTGATCATATCCTGTCCCTTGGTTGCATATAGTTTTGCCAAGTTAGAGTACCGTGGGAGAGGCATACTTTTCTTTGTTACCCTCGCTGTTATGATGATTCCCGGACAGGTGACGATGATTCCTCTATTCCTGTTGTTTACTAAATTAGGTTGGGTAGGAACATCTCTTCCACTGATTGTACCCCAATTTTTTGGAGTGCCAATTTACATTTTTCTATTGAGACAGTTTTTCATGGGACTGCCTGATGCCCTGCGCGAAGCGGCCCGCTTAGACGGCGCTAGTGAGTTCCGCATATATTTACAGATCATGTTTCCACTAGCCAAATCCGCCGTTTTAGCCGTGGCATTGTTTCAATTTATGGGGAGCTGGACTGATTTCATGGGCCCCTTGCTCTATTTAACCAATGAACCATCTTACACGGTTTCGCTTGGATTGCAGCAATTTCAGAGTCAAAAGGGATCCGAATGGGGTCTATTAATGGCCGTATCCACCTTGATGACATTACCTATTATTGTTTTGTTCTTTTTTCTTCAAAAGACGTTTATTAGCGGCATTACATTTAGCGGTATAAAAGGTTGAACATCATTTGTATGAATTAAGCTCCAGCGATGCGGAACCCCAGGGATGTTAGGACGGACCAAGGCAGAGATGGGATGCTGAATTTGATTAAACGTAGGGGTGTGGGGCGTAAGCGGCGCAGAACATACAGCATTTCCGAAAATACGATTGCTCAAATTTGCGGACGGCAAAACTGAGCAATCGTATTCTTCGTCCAACCGTGAAAAGATGGAAAGCCGATTTCGCAGTATATCCAAATCGGCGACCGCAATTTTTATGTAGATAACGATCGATAGGTCCGTTGGAAAAAAGTTATAAGCAAAAAGGCAGCGATGTGTAAAGCAGAAGCTGCCTTTTTGCGTACCAATGCATTCTGCATAATAATGAGGCTCGCAGGCAGATGGAACGAAAGTTTGTGGATTTGATACAATTGTAAACCTTAATTACGAAAAATAGGTTTTCAATAATGTGACAATCTGACACTTGCATTACTAAGTATTATTTAATGAAGCCAAGAGAAGCAACCTGTCGGAGATGGAGGATTAGCCCTCTCTTCGTCTAATAATATATAAGGGGAGCAGAGGCTGCCGAACACATGAGACTACGTCGGACGTCGTTAATACGGAACGTTATAGGAAATCAACGCAAATCAATAAAAATCAATTTCTAAACAATAGATATAATGAAGACTTTTTTGTTTATTAACTTGACTCAGGGATGAAAGGAGAATATTAATTGCATGACAATTTTGAAATAGATGATTTTATTAACCAAGCAGATATTTCCGCTCCATTAGTAGCAATGATGTGTGGAGTAGCAGGATCAGGAAAAACAACATTGGCTCAAGGATTAGAGAAGAGAGGTTTTGTACGTCTTTCCATTGATGAAGAAATATGGGCTACACATGGTCGTTACGGAATTGACTACCCAATTGAAATGTATGAGCAATTAAAAGTTGAAGCCGAGTTAAAGTTGCGTAATGAACTAGTAAATCTTTTGAATGAAAAGCGCAATGTGGTTGTCGATTTCAGTTTTTGGCAACGAAAGAGACGAAATGAATATAAGAAGTTAATTGAAGATGGAGGAGGAGTGTGGAAACTTATATATTTGAAAGTTCATCCTAATGAATTACGTGAACGACTTCGTATTCGGAGCCAGCGATTCGATGCAAATGCAACATTTACAATAACAGAAGAAATATTATCTTCATTCCTAGAGGGTTTTGAAATACCTTCTGGAGAAGGGGAAATTATCATAGAAGCAAAAGTATAATCAAACTGAACTAATGGTGTGGAGGTTCGATGAAGGCGCTAACATCATATAACACTATATTCACGCATCAGGCATTAGCCATCGGTCCGGCACGAAGTTAGATGTGATTCGGAGAGGGATTTCAGCAGCAGGAAGTGGATTCAGCCGGACACATCGATCCCCCTAAGATAGGAGCTATCTAAGGGGGATCGATGTCGTGAATACGATAACGTTAGGTGAAATCAACGCAAAAAAGGAGGTGCAAATCCTGGAAAGACTAAGGAGATTTTTCAAAGTATCACGGATATTAATCATAATTTTTGTTTTGTCTATACTCGGATTAATCCTCTATTTCACTTACCCATTAAAGATTCAAAATGTATTACAACATACGGATAATATTGAGAGGATTCATGTTATTTATATTTCTAATGGTAACTCTACTGAATACTTGTTTGCCAAAGATCAGGGGATAAACTTTGATGAGGTAATTCAAATATTAGGTGCGATTACATACACTAGAAAATTTAATACATTTCGAGGCGGGTTTGGTGATGTAATTATCATGACAGTCGATTATAGGGAAAAGGATGGAGTAAGTAATAACTACTCTGTTGATATTCGTGAATTGGGGATCATTATTAGTCATGAAAAGGAATATAGAATGAACGGGGATTCAAAGGAAATAATAAATAAACTTGTTGATTGGATAACGAGTCAATGAAAGTAAACTCGAGGATGGCGCAGATTCCATATAACACGTATCTACGCTACGATCCATTCGGCTCTTGGTTCGCAAGAAGAGGTAAGCAGAGAAGTGGATTCAGCGAACAACCCTGTGAGGCTAAGTCCGTCGGACCCAGTCGCTGGTGCTCTTTTAAGCATCTCGGGTTCGTAGATACAATAACGATATGAGACATCATCGTGATATAATCAAAGCAAAACCGATAAGGGCAGGAGAGACGAATCCATGGATGATTTTACGAAGAAGCGGATTATGAAAATCATGGACAAATACACCCAAAATGCAGTACCAGAACATGTGAAAAGCCAGATTAGAATCAGTTATAAGATCAGAGGAAATCACGTGACATTGATTGAAGAAAGACAAGGATACAAAAGCGATCAATGGGTGCAGATGCCAGTAGCTCAGTTCAGATTGGATGAGAATGAATGGAAAATATATTGGCAAGACAGTAAAGGGAAATGGCATTTCATAGATGATATAGAACCGAATGAAGATTTTGAAATACAGTTAAAGATTGTGGACGAAGGGCATAACGGAATGTTTTGGGGTTAACTCGAAGTGGTCAATGACATCTCATAACATAATATTCACGCTGCGGTAGCTTACGTTCCCTTGGTCGTTAGAAGTATTATTCTGAGGCTGACTCGGGACGCTACACGACCCGACCGAGTATGCAAAAAATTTCATAGTTGCCCAAGGAACTTACTTGGTTGCTTATCATAACGAGGGTTATACTAATATTAATGAAGCCTATCTTAGGCTGCATCGTTATGCGAGCAGCTTGAATCGAACAAAAAAGTGGTGGTTAAATTGGGGTAACCGTTAAAGATTTACTGCAGCTGCCTTCATTTAGAGGAGCTCAGGTGGTCACTGGAACAAGCAGGCTTCATCAGACCGTGTCCTCTTTATCTGTTTTAGAGGTGGCGGATGTCAATTTCTTCTCGCAAATTATTCAAACCGTTCAAGAAGAGTGGTATGCCGAAGAGCTGGTCATTAGCTCTTTTTATTCCATTAAGGACAGCGTGGAACAGCAATGCAAAACGGTTCAATATTTGCATGACCTTGGTGAAGTGGGATTGATTTTGTACTATGTTGGCATTATCATGCCAGATATAGCCGATGAAGTGCTCGAGCTGGCCGAATCTCTGAATTTTATTATCATTTGCATGCCGAGAAACGATTACTCGCTTAGGTATAACGAAGTCATTTATGAAGTCATGGAGGCAATCGTAAGCAATCAGAATGTGAATGAGCATTTCGTGAATGAATCACTGGAAAAGGTCTCGCTGCTGCCGGAACATTTGCGGAGCGTGGAAATTACCCTTAAACTGCTGTCGGACCGGATGAAAGCGAACATCGTTCTGACAAACAGCAACCTGGATATCATCAATCGTGTCATGTGGCCGCGCAATTCATCGCTCGATGTTGCGAATCTAATCCGGTCCATGGCGCCTTCCATTTTGAACGGCAGAATGGGAGAAGGAGAGCTGGATTCGACCTGCTTTGTTGAATACAAACGTGTTCATCAAAAAAACGGGGAGGTCCTTTACCTGTTTCTCATTAAAGAGAATACGAAGCTGCCTCCGAAGACGATGGATCAAATCAGCGAGGTGGTGCAGGTGGCCATCAATTTGTGGGGAGATAAGCATAACGAGGTCAGCGAATACGCTTTGGTTAAAGCCATCGTGAATGATGAAAGCGAAAAAATGCGCAGATTGGCCAGTTTGCTCTATATTGACGTTTCCGCCATCCAAATGATGTGGCTCGTTTACATTCGGGATTTGTCGGAGGAAAGAAGGATAAGGGAAGACCTAAAAGCGCATCTCTCGCAATATTATAAAACCGCGGTCATTCAAACGATCGATCACTGCGTTGTCGTGTTGCTAGGGAATTGTTCATATAAATACAATGAGTTTGAAATCGCAGCGGAATATATCGAAACCACGAGTCTCACCGCTGACATATCAAGCATCGTATATTCTCCGAGAATGCGGAACACACAGGACGTACGCCGAATGTACCAGCTCGTAAACGGAGTCTCTAAAGAGGTTCACCGCATCTATCATAACCGCAAACTATACACCGCGGCTGAAGTCCGTTCCATGAAACGGGCCATAGACCTCAGCAAACAAGGGGAAGAGATCACTGAAGAATGCTTGTCCGTCATAGAGCCAATTATGGACGACCCAGACGCATTGAAAACCCTGATGACTTTTCTTCTGGATGCGAAGGGGAATATGGATGACTGCAGCAAGCTGTTGTTCGTCCACAAAAATACGGTGAAATATCGCATTAAAAAAGTTTGCGAGCTCATAGGATATGATGTGACCATCAATTCGGAATCGTACGATGTTTATACCGCCTGCATGGTCTACCGTCTCATCCATAACTAAAAAGTTCCGATGTTTTGTCCAATAAGACAAAAACATCGGACTTTTTTTTGTTTTCTGAAAAAGACGCTGACCTACTTCATCTTTTACAATAAGAAAACAATATTCGAACGAACAGGATTGGGGGGATCATATGAAAGCCGTTAAAGAGCATCAATCCTGGTTCAGTCTCGGGATCATCTGGGCTGGCGCGGTAATCAGCATCCCGAGTTTGTTGGTAGGAAATGCGCTTATTGCAGGCATGGGACTATCGAAGGCATTGCTTGTCACGTTAGCAGGTTATTCCATTATTGTGCTGCTCATGATTTTGCAGGGTATTCAAAGCACGGATTTAGGAAGGCCGACGGTTCAGGTTGCAGGTCAGGTGTTTGGCAAAAAAGGATCTCGGGCGATTCTTTCGATCATCCTCGCCATTGCGTGCCTCGGATGGTTCGGAATTCAGGCGAATGTGTGCGGTGCGGCCTTGGCCAATTTGTTAGCCGTAGGTGGAATGAGTGTCCCGGTTCCGCTGGCTTCTCTCATCTGCGGTCTTGTGATGGTGGTCTCGGCGATATATGGCGTTAAAGTGCTGCGCGTCATCAGCTATATTGCCGTTCCTTTATTGGTGGGAATCAGCATATTTGGTCTTATCGAAGCTTTGACCGGTGACTCCCTGCAGATCATTCAGAATTATAAGCCTGAGGGAGCTATGACCTTTACGGATGGGCTGGCGATAACGCTGGGTTCATTTGCCCTGGGTGCAGTCATCGCGGGAGATTATTCGCAATTTTCAAGAAAACGGTCCGATGTCCTGAAAGCCGCTCTATTCGGGATTGTTCCGGCAGGCTTGCTGATGATCGGTGCAGGAGCTGTCCTGACGATTGCTTACCAAGCCAGCGATATTACAGCAACCTTTTTGAGCATCACGACTCCGTTTGTTGGCGGCGTGGTTTTGATCCTGGCTACGTGGAAGACGAACCTCGTGAACGCTATTTCAGGCGGTTTTGCTCTCATTAACGTGTTCAACGTATCGAAGGAAAAAGAGAAATGGGCCGTCGGCATCGCGGGAACCATGGGGACCGTATTGGCCGTCGTCGGTATACTGAACTATTTTACTCCGATCATGTCCATCCTGTCGGCCATGATTCCGCCGGTTGCAGGCGTGATGATCGCATCTTACTGGGTACTTGGCAAAGGGGATAAGCGCCGCTGGCATGAGGTCGAAGGCGTGAATACACTGGGCGTCGTTTCCTGGCTATTGGGCGCGGTTATCGCTAGTACCCCTGTTGTGTTATCCTTGTTCCCAAGCTTGCCGCAGGTACCGAATCAGCCGTTGATCGGGATTGTCATTTCTTTTGTCGTGTATTATGCAGGCTATCGTTTATCGGCTCAGAAGACAGTTATATTGGAGGAATAATGGATGAGATATTTAGATAAAGCAGCTGTTGAAAACATCGCCGTCGGCGCAGCATTTCTGGGAACCGGCGGAGGGGGAGACCCTTATATCGGAAAATTGATGGCTCTCTCGGCCATTGAGAAGTTTGGACCTGTAAAACTATGCTCAGCCGATGAGATTAAGGATGAGGACTTTTTCATTCCGGCCGCGATGATGGGGGCGCCTTCCGTATTAGTGGAGAAATTCCCTAAAGGGGACGAGTTTGTTAAGGTGTTTCAAAAACTAGCGAATTACTTGGGCAAAGAACAGATCGCCGGCACGTTTCCGATGGAAGCGGGAGGCGTCAACTCCATGATTCCCATCGTCGTTGCGGCGCAGCTGGGATTGCCTCTGATCGACTGTGACGGTATGGGGCGGGCGTTCCCGGAGCTGCAAATGGTCACTTTTAACCTGGACGGCATTCCGGCGACACCGATGGCGATTTCGGATGAAAAAGGGAACATCGGCATCTTTGAGACCATTGATAATAAATGGACGGAACGGCTCGCCAGAGTGGCCACGGTTGAAATGGGCGCCAGTGCTTTAGTCAGCCTGTACCCGGCAACGGGTGCTCAAATGAAGCAAAGCGGCGTTCATCATATTGTGACCCTCTCCGAACAGATTGGAGAAATCATTACATCAAAGAATCGGGACGCGGGCGATAAGCTTCAAGAACTGCTGAACCTTGTGTCCGGCTATGAACTTTTCCAAGGTAAAATCGTGGATGTCATCCGGGAAACCAAGGGCGGATTTAATCTTGGACGAATGCATCTCGAAGGAATCGAGGCGTTTAAAGGCGGAGAGATGAAGGTTCATTTTCAAAATGAAAACCTAGTTGCCGAAAAGAACGGTCAAGTCGCTGCGATCACCCCGGATTTAATCTGTCTGGTCGATTACGAAACCTTGTTGCCAGTGACCACGGAGAGCCTGAAATATGGTAAGCGCGTACGGGTGGTCGGACTGCCTGCGCATGAAAAGTGGAGAACGGAAAAAGGGATCCAGACGGCAGGACCAAGATACTTCGGGTATGATTACGATTATGTTGCTATTGAGGAACTGGTGAAAAAGGCGGTGGCTGAGAATGTATAGAATCGGGATCGATGTAGGCGGCACCAATACGGATGCCATCATTTTAGACGAGAATTATCATTTGATTCATGCGGTAAAATCACCGACAAGCCTGGATATTAAAACGGGTATCGAAACCTCGCTCCGGAATCTGCTGCAGGGATCGAATATCGATAAAACCCAAATAACGCATGCCATGCTAGGTACAACACAGTGCACGAATGCCATTGTTGAACGTAAAAAGCTGGCCCAAGTCGGCGTCATTCGTCTGGGTTACCCGGCAACGGCTTCCGTTCCTCCGTACACGTCCTGGCCTGAGGATATGGTTCAGAAGCTGTCGGGTAAATATGCTCTCGTTCATGGAGGATATGAATATGACGGCCAAGTGCTTGGAGAAGTCGATGAAGCTGAAATTACAGCCCTTTTAGAGGAATGGCGGAGCAGTGTCGAGTCCATCGCAGTCATCGGGGTGTTTTCATCCATTAAAAATGATCAGGAGCTCCAGGTTCGTGATCTCATCCATCAAGTGTATGGACCGGGATTCCCTGTTTCCTGCTCTTCTCTGATCGGTTCGGTCGGTTTAATCGAACGGGAAAATGCGACCATACTCAATGCAGCATTGTGCAAGGTTATAGAAACGACAACCCAAGGGTTTGTGCAGGCGCTAGAAGAAGAAGGCATCACAGACGCAGCGGTGTTTTTATGCCAGAATGACGGTACCTTAATGTCGATCGATTACGCTAAACAATTTCCGATCCTAACCATTGCATGCGGGCCAACGAACAGCATACGCGGTGCCTCTTATTTGGCGAAGATCAAAGATACGATGGTTCTCGACGTGGGCGGGACGACATCGGACATCGGGGTTTTGCAGGACGGCTTCCCGAGAGAATCCTCGGTTGCGGTCGAGGTTGGCGATATTCGCACGAATTTCCGCATGCCGGATATTATCTCCGTTGGGTTGGGCGGCGGAAGCATTGTGCGCTCGGAGAACGGCAAAATTACGGTTGGCCCCGACAGCGTAGGATACAAGATTGGACAGGAAGCGCTGGTCTTTGGCGGGCATACACTGACTACAACAGACATTGCCGTTCGGCTGGGTCTCGCGGATGTCGGGGATAAGAGCTTGGTAGCGCATCTGGATGAAGACTTCGCTAAAAATGTGCAAGCTGAAATTGCAACCATCATTGAGCAGGCTATTGATAAAATGAAGACATCGTCGGGAGACGTTGAGCTTGTTTTGGTAGGTGGAGGCAGTGTCGTGATCCCGGACACCATTCGCGGGGTATCCCATATGATCAAGCCTGAGAACGGGGGCGTGGCTAACGCCATTGGGGCGTGTATTGCCCAAATCAGCGGACAATATGAGCAAATTTACATCTATTCTACAGAGCCACGTGAGGAATCATTAAGAGATGCGCAAGAAAAAGCCGTGAAGCAGGCGGTGCTGGCTGGCGCTGATCCGGCTACGGTGGAGCTCGTGGAAGTGGAAGAAACCCCGCTGGCTTATCATCCGGGAAATGCGACGAGACTGAGAGTGAAAGTAGTAGGAAACATGAAGTAGAAGAGAGACTTCACATGAGTTTATACAACTTGTGTGAGGTTCTTTTTTTTTGTTATCGGTGGGGCCCGAAGAACCTTGTAAGAAACAACAAAAATTAATAAGATGGTAAAATATAGAGTTTATAGGGTGATGGGAAATTTATTAACTCTGACGTAAGGAGAGAAAGTACATATGGGCAAGAAAAGAAAAACCTTACCGAAAAATTTTAATGAGCTCATTGAAGCAGGAGAGCTATCTGCATTAAAAGAGGTGTTTAACCAATGTGAATTGGATGCCCGTGGCGGTTACAGTAAATCAACAGCCTTGAGCTTTTACCAAGTACCGAATGAATTGGTTCGCTGGCTCGTGGAACAGGGTGCTGATATAAATGCTAGAGATAATTACGGAGCAACGCCTTTGCACAAACATGCAATGAGTTGGTGTGGTAATACGGAGTTGCTGCTTGATTTGGGTGCAGATATAGAAGCCACTGATTATCAAAGCGAGACACCTTTATTTGCCGCCGCAGGTTCATTTAAACCAAAAGCGGTTCACACATTGGTTACTAAAAGCGCAAATATCAGCGCAAAAAATAAGATGAAACAGACTCCATTAGAAAAAGCTTTGGCATTGTGCAAAAACGCGGATATTGTCAATATGGCGGAAGTTGCCGATATTTTGCTTAACGATGGAACAACTGTAACGCCGGAAATGAAAGATTCTGTTAAGCGAATCGGAAATGACTTTGAATTTCACAGAGAAGGTTTTAATAAAGAATATTTGAATCAAACCGATGAGGCACTTTTACATCTATATGAGCTATTTGATATTCTCCCAGTAGAGAAGCGAAAGACGCACGACGGCGCCTCTTCAATAACAGTATCAACAAAGGGATGGCAGGCACAACATAATGAACTCTGGAATTTACTTATCCCTTCAAAAGGACATGCGAAAACCCTACAGGGGGAGGTTATCCGGATTACTGGTAAAGTGTCATACGAAATTTTAGATAATGGCGGTATTAACTGGGATAATCAATATCGTAAAATGCTTAATAGTTTGATTCATTACTTTAGCTTGGGTACACCATTAAATCCCGTTTCACTTCAGGAGGCAGTAACATTAGCGAAAGAACTTCACAACGGAAATGGTAGTGATGAACCTGCGAGACTGTGCGAACTGGCAGTGCATTGGGTACTCAGCAATCCGAATCCTATTACTCTGGAACAGCCTGACTATAAGCGATAACATATGTTCGACTTATCAACGTATATAATAAGCATTTTTGAAGCAAAATACATTCCCTTTTTCTAAGCACTTTCTAGCTAGGAAAAGGGGGAATAATTTTAATTGAATACAATATGCGAATGATGCGATCTTATATTTGAGAACGTCATACGCAACCGGTGATTTTCTTGGTCAAACGGAGAGATTAACGATACTGAAGTCTTCAATCATATCAGCGCCCATGTTCGATACGAGAATCGATATAATTGCCCGGCTATATCAGAGCAAAATGGCGATCGCTCCCGGCTCTATACCGTTGAGCGAACGCCATTTTGTCAGATAAACAGTTCATTTATAGCATGAATAGCACGGCTTTTGGAACTTTACATACGACGCTGTAGGCGGGGTTGAACACATTGGCCACCTCGTATTCCACAGCCTGGCCCAGGAGTAGGCTTGCTTCCGAGGCAGTCAGGCCGTAGTCTTCCGTCAGCATAGCCAGCATTCCGTCGTTGCATGCCGCAGCGCTTGATCAAGCGGCCAAAACTGCTTAAATATGTGGAGGATTATTCCAAAAGGGAAGGGGTTTCAACCATAATCTTATGTAGCGGAGTCAAACGCACAGATGCCCATGCCTTTTATGAACATAATGGTTATGACAAAGATTCATACTGCTTTGACAAAGGTCTTTGACTTTGTAGAAGAGAATTTGTTTAACAAGCTTTTCAGAGAAGTTAATAACGATTATCAAAGAATCGACGACTTCAGGTAACATCGCATTCAACGCTGAAGGCCACTTGGTCCGGGAGAGGCAATTCGAGGAGCAGATTGTGAAGTAAGATCATTATATTACGTGGAGGCAATCATATGAACAAAACTTTTAGCAATATACATAACACGAATAAGATTTATTGGGACGAGAACGGTAATGATTTTTTAGAAGCAATTGTACTGCCTTATTACGGTTGTAATACTTTAACGGAAAATGAATTAAACTTATTTGGTGATGTAGCAGGCAAAAAACTTTTAGATATTGGATGCGGCAACGGTGAATCTCTTAAATATCATGGCAATAACAAGGCCGCTGAGCTATGGGGAATAGATATTTCTAAAAACCAAATTGAGAAGTCAGCGAAATGCCTTTCAGAAAGTGGCTATACAGCTAAGCTGATTTGTGGGGCAATGGAAGAGGAACACGGACTACCATCCGATTATTTTGATTATGTTTATTCAATTTATGCAATTGGATGGACAACGGATTTACAGGGTACATTTAATAGGGTTGCATCATATTTGAAAAAGGATGGTGTGTTTATTTTCAGTTGGTCGCATCCTATCCATATGAGCGTGGCATTTGAAGAAGGAAGAGCCTTTTTTAAAAATAGCTATTTTGATGAAACATGGTCTGAGCGAGATCTTGACGGGAAAAATGTTTTACTTTGCTCCCGAAAAATATCAACTTACGTGAACACCTTGGCGAAGGCAGGTTTTGTAATTGAGCAATTGATTGAACAGACAAACGACGAAACTTTGCAATTAACAGGCGAACTTAGTGATTGGAACAAAAAATCGCAAATGGTTCCGTTAACAGCAATTTTTAAAGCGAGGAAGCTGTAGTCGGGTGATCGGGGGATGTAAAGACTTCTTTCGCTAATTCTGAGGAGAGCAGGGGCATCACCTTACATAGCATTCGCGCTGTGGGGCCTACATCCCCTTGCTCGTCCGATGTATAAATCATGGAAGATAACTCAGACGACACACGAGCCGACCTAAGATAGGAGCTATCTAAGGCCGGCTCGCGTCTTGAAAACAGGAACGTTAGAGGAAATTATTGCATCATATGAAGTAACTTTAACCATTAATAACCAGGAGAACAAAATGAAGAGAATAATGATAATTGGCTCTGGAGGATCAGGGGAATCTACATTTTCAAGTAAACTCTCTGAAGTTTTAGGGTTACCATTGTATCATTTAGATGCGTATTATTGGAAACCTGGATGGATTGCAACCCCTAATCATGAATGGGATGAATTTCAAAGAGAGCTTATTCAAAATGATGAATGGATTATTGATGGAAATTATAATAGAACAATAGATCTCAGAATTTCGAGAGCAGATACAATAATTTTCTTTGATTTACCTCCGTGGATAACTACTTATAGAGTCATTAAACGAAGAATCAAGTACCATGGAAGAACGAGACCTGATTTGAATGAGGGATGTCCTGAGCAATTAGATTGGGAATTCATCAAATGGGTGTGGAATTTCAGAAAATATAAAAGACCAGGAATACTCGAAAAATTAAAAAAATATGAAAAAGAAAAAAATATAATAATACTTAAAACACCAAAGGAAGTAACTAACTTAATTGATCAATTAAAAAATCAAATTCGAAGAAGGCAATAACATCCTCTAACATTGTATCTGCTCTTCGGTTGGATCCGGCGTTATAGTGCCTTAATCCAGTGAGGGGTCATGGATACTGAAACGTTTTAAGAAATAGCCGAAAAAACTTTATATAAGGAGGAACAATGAAACAATTTGAATTAGTTAGCCTTAACATGTTTCAAACACGCAGCGGATTCACTATTGCTTAAGATTAGAATTATGTGGGGTAAAGTTTACTTATGTTTGATGAATTGAGGTTCTGATATGAAAAAGACAATATTGATTTTTATGATATCTTCGCTAGTGGCACTCACAGGATGCAAACAAACCCATGATATAAAAGACAAAGCATTAAGCAAAGAAACTCAATCAGTTCCAGCTGAAACCAGTAAGGCATCCCTCGAGAAAAAGACAAAAGATATACTAAACCAACTTGCAAATCAAGACTTTTCTATTCAAGGCGAACATCTTAGTAAGGCAGATGACGAAACGATTATAGAGTTTGGGAAGGCATTTGTAAACTTATTTAACGGTGCAGTTGCAGAGCAAGAAAAAGTATTATTTGAAAAATATATTTCGAACAAGAACCTACGAAAATTCGCAGATAAAATGTTGGAGATAACGCAAAAACAGGATTTACAAAGTGGAAATTCTATAAATTACGGGTTGAAAAATGAGTTTAAACAAGCCAAGTTACAACATACAGATGATAACTTTTGCTATCTTGAATTGGCATTTCAATTTGAAGGTTCAGGAATGGGAAGTAAAATGCTGATTACCGCCGAAAATAATTCTTTAAAGATTGTGGACTTCTACTTTGGAAGTAAGGACGGCGTGGATACGTTTGCCACAGGTCATCCTGCGGAAAGAGAGATGAGAAATCCCAATTTATGGTTGGACGAGGAATGGCTAAAGAAGGTTTTTGATAAATTGGAGGATTTTGAGGCAGGTTTGACTCTTGATGTCACTACGTCGTCACTGATGTTCTTGTCGCCAAAAGTCTGGGGCGTTTCGTGAATGGCTACCGGAGTAGATTACTTCAGTTATAATTGAACTTTATCCCCTAACGATTGGAAATGCGCGTATAATTTATGTATGGCCTTTGAAAAGCATTAGTATTTTATTGTGTCGTAAATTTTTTTGTTTTATGGGGGATTGAAATGAAAATTGTTTTTAGAAACTTCGATAATTCTTATTATGATAAAGTTTGTGAATTTTTGATTGGATTATCAAAGGATGACCGTAAACATATAAATTGGAATTGGGCAAGGTGGGAATGGATGTTTTTTCATCCTGACTTTAATAGTGACTTCATGGATAAGATTGGCTTGTGGTATTGTAATGACGAGATAGTAGGTTTAACAACTTATGACCATTATTTCGGCGAAGCATTTTTTGCAACTAAACAAGGGTATAGAGAATTGGAAAAAGATATACTGGAATATGCCATTGCTACTTTTAGTAATGAAAAAGGCCTTGGGATTGCGGTGAATGATGCGGATACTCACACTCTAGACTTATTACGTAGCAAGAAATTTGTGAAGAATGATCATACTGAAAATGTACTTGAACTTGAACTAGGGCCTGTATGCAAAC
>NZ_JAGGRD010000039.1:0-21916 GCF_018613005.1 Paenibacillus sp. ISL-20 | reverse complement strand
GTTGATCTTACTGTTTATTACCCGATTTGGCGATTCGAGCGGTGGTGCTCGTTTTTTAATTGCGCTCTATATAGAAGAAATTCAGTTAAAAAAAAATATAAAAGAATTTTATGAAATAGCACAGTTGGTATATCCAGAACAAAAAGATGATCGTGTTTTTAGAATGCTCAAAGAAATTCTTGAAAATGATGATGAACTGCGTAATTTTAAGCCGGCATCTGATAATGAAATAAATATTATGACCTTGCATAAGTCAAAAGGTTTAGAATTTAAATGTGTATTTTTATTGGATTCGTATAGATGGATATTACCACCGGAGGGGGAACATGTGACAGAAGAAGATCTTATTCAAGCTTTAAATCTACATTATGTTGGGATAACAAGAGCAATCGAAGCTTGCTATATCTTATTAGGAGATTTTCGATTTCGAGCAAGACAGGGAGATTTCATAAGAGCTACAGAATCACCATTCTTATCTTTAAATAACACCCCTAACTTAAGATTAGATTTATATTGGTAGAAGAAGCTCGCATAACCTTAAGAGGGAATTCGAGAAGAAATTCTGTAATATAGCGTAACGGGGCCTTGGTCTGCTGGATGAGTTTCGTGGGAGCGTTTCAACATACAAATCCAACTGTGTCTGAAGTTATGAATACTTGAACATTATACGACAGAATCAAATGAAAAGAGAGCCGTTTAGCTCTCAATTAGAATTTATATTTAATTCATTATGTAATTGAAGAGCATCCTTAAAACCTTGCAAGTAGATTTCACGTTCTAGGATTGTTTGAACTGAGAGGTCTGCATCATCGTAAAGAAATAGAGTTTTATGCATATCCTGAGGTAGAAGTTCATGTAATTGTTTGAAGTAAAGATTTCGATCAGATGAGAATTGATTATAGCTGGTGTTATTCTTGAGAAGATCGCTATATAAGGCTTCAATTCGATTACGAATCAGCGAATCAAGTAAGACTTCTAAAGAATTGTGCATAATGATCACCGTCCGTTATGTTTTATTTTACGAACAAAAGTTCAACTTATTGAATATTATTTTATCATAATGAAAACTATAGTCAATACATATCAAAGATATTTTTGATTAGGGGAATATATTTTCATATAATTAAAGAAAAATTCAATTCGGATACGAAGGAGTACCAGATGATAAGTTATAAACCATTTCAAAAATTATTAATTGACAGGGAGATTAAGAAACAAGATTTATTGAAAATGACGGGGATTTCATCGGCAACGATGGCAAAGCTCAACACGAATGAGTATGTATCTTTAGAAGTCATTGATAAATTATGTACAGCATTGGAATGCCAGCCTGGAGATCTTTTGGAACATCTAACAGACCAATGAAAGAATAGAATATAAGAGGGTGTTGGTTAACTCGAAGATGTGATTCCGTCGTATAACAACATATTCAAGCTGCGGCTCCTTCGGAGCCTTGGTCTGCGGGAAGGATTTCGAAGAGGCATTCCAGCAGACAACCCCTTCGGGGTTCGTGAATACAGAAACGTTATGTGAAAGATTGTGCAAATCAATTTTGAGGGAGATACAATGAAGAGTAACTATTGGGAGAATTTTTTGAATCCCCAAACCCTTAAAGGGAATCTAATAAAAACTTCAATGTTTATTACTGCATTTGAGCTATTAAAAGATAGAGTAATTGACCATCCGAAAACACTGTTTTGTGATGATCTTGACTCAGAAGGATGGATAATAAATGAAAACTACCAAATCAAAGTTCTATCAAGGAATAAGAGTCCTCTATATGCTTCGCTAGACTGGTTTGAAGAAATGGAGACAATTTCCGAGGAAGATATAGAGATATTTAACAAACTTAAGGACTATCGAAACAAGCTAACTCACGAAATGGCTGATATAATTTCACAAGGCATAAATGAAGAAGAATATTATAAATTGTTTTCAGACCTGATTAATTTCTTTGAAAAGATTGATAAGTGGTGGATATTAAATTTTGAATTAGCAATTGATCCAGATATAGAGATAGAACATGTCGATGAGAATTCTGTGCAGTCCGGGCCAGTTTTAATGCTGAAGGTTATGTTGGATATAGTCTTCTCAGACGAAGAAGAATCATGGAAATATTACAACGATTTTGTTAAGACATTTGTAAATAGATAGCATAGCTTTGAAGGCACAATCCATCACATAACAATGTGTTCACGCATTGGCGGACAAGCCGCCTCGGTCCCGGAAAATAAGGCGGAGAAGCGATTGCCGGGACACATCCGCACCACCTAACCGCATCGCGGCCGCTTACTCCGTTCGCTTAAGGTGGTGGGACGTCGTGAATACGAGAACGTTAGGTGAAAATGCTTGTAAAAGCTAAAAAATTAATGGAAGGGGAAGCGATGAAGAAGATATTACTTATTTCAATTTGTATTTTCATGGGTATTATTGGTTTGTTTCTCTTTATTGAAAAAGATTCATCGAATACTGCTATTGAAGCAAAAGAAAAGTCTAGGGGATTTCAAATTGATGATATTGTTCTTCAAAAGGATATATTAAATGGCCAATTAGTTTTTTTCTTAAGGAATATTAATGATGGACAACAGGTAGTATCAGCAGAGTATGTAAAGAAAACATTATTAGGTTGGAAGTGGGTATTTGGAGGGGGACACTCGCTACCTAACTATCAAGGAGAAAATCAAAAGATGATTATAGATGAATCATGGTCAACTCAGTATTTGCCAAGCACGAGAAATACTGAGTTTGGTAAGTCCACGTTTCCGATATTATTTGGTGTAATTAAGAATTCAGAAATAAACTCTGTAATAGTAAGGGATTTAAAGAACTCAAAGGAGCTGAAAGCTGAGATTGTAAAGACGAATAGTTCATTAAGATTCTGGTATGTCTTTGTTAAAGAAGACCAAGGGAAAAAATTCACTATTTCTGCAATGTCAAAAGACGAAACTGAAGTTAGTGTAAAGACCATAGATGAAGAACAATACAGTCAGATCGAATCAAGGCCATATAAAACTAAATTAATTAGTATACGTATTCAAAGAGGACAGCATCATCACCTAACACCGTGTTCCCACTGTGGACGGCTGCGCCGACCTTGGTCTGCAAGTGGAATTTCAAGGGGGCGTATTCAGCAGACACACCTGTACCGACTAAGTGCTGTCGCACCCGGCCTACGGCCTTGAGTCGGAAAGGCGTCGGGAACACAACAACGTTAGGCGAAATGCTAGAGGAGATGAAAAAAATTAATTCATGCAATTCTCAATTAATTTATATTGTAGTTTGCTCTTTTAACAAGGCATCATTTATTAAAATCGGACGAACAAGAAACTTATACAATAGAATTAAAAATATTCAAACCGGATGTCCGCATCCAATAAATAATATCTTTGTTGTTTTTTCTGAGTATGGGGAAGAAATATATGGACTTGAGAAAGTACTACATAAATTGATAGATAAATACAAGATGAAAGGCGAATGGTATTTAGGATCAGAAGAGTTTTTTGATTTGTTTAATTCAATTTTACTACGCATCAATTCAGGGAGCTTAGGAGATATTGTTTTTGAAGATGAAGATCGATTTTCCTACGAAGAGGTGGAAATTTTGTTCCATTCTCATGATTATAGATTTTATGAAATTGAATTGCCGATAAAAACGAAAGGAAAATTAGTAAGCAATCAATTATTAAACTCAAAAGATATCTATATGAAGATTCAAAATCATAGGATACAAATGGATGGTGTGGGATAAGCTGAACGCACTTCGCCTAACATCATATTCGCGCTTCGGGCCATTCGGCCCTAGGTCCAGCAGAGGCATTTCGGGGAAGTAAGAGTAGCCGGACACATCCGCACCACCTAACCGCATCGCGGCCGCCCCCTTGCGGCGCTTAAGGTGGTGGGACGTCGTGAATACAATAACGTTAGGCGAAATTCACTAAATAATGAAATTCATAAAAGGAGTGATTTCTTTTGAAGAAAGCATTATGACCGTAGTAGAGGCAGACAAACTCAACAAAGATATAGACCGAATTGGTGAAACTTCTAAACCACCCTGCACTAAAGTACAGGGTGGTTTAGAAATAGAAAACGATCGTATGTTTTCCTTATAGAGTAATTACAAAAGGAGATTGAATATATGATGTTAGTTAAGAAATTCCCTAGAAATGTAAGACTCACAATAGATCCATATGAACAATGTCCATGCGGTTCTCAAAAAAGTTTTAAATTTTGCTGTAAACCAAGATCTATCCAGCATAAACACAATTGGAAGGAGTATCATAAATATCCTGAAAAGCGTAAAGAATATGAATCTATTAAGAGTTGGAATGATACGGCGTTCGAAATATGCCTAGCATTTGATCACGAAGAATGTAAAGGTGATATTAAAAATGCTCATTCAATACAAAAAAATCGAATATTGAATAGAATCAGTCAAGATGGGCACCTTTATCAATTTATCCCGGATCATGTAGAAAGTATAGTTTTAGCTAAGTTTGATCGTATAAGCATCAATAAGGCCAGTACATTTCAAGGATTTTGCGATTTCCATGATAATAAATTGTTTCATCCAATCGAAGCTTCAGATTATTTTAATGAAGCAAGACAAAATTTCTTGTTCTCTTTTAGGCCTCTAGCGCTTGAATATCATAAAAAAGTAAGAGACTTAACTTTTAGAATGAATATTTTTAGTAAACGCCCTGATCTGACGATAAATGAAGCATTCGTTTATGATTATCGAACTGCACAATTAAATGAAAGAGAATATAAGAGAGAATACGAAGCCTTTAAGAAAGATTACATTGAGAAGAGTTTTAATAATATTCGCACCTTTTTTTTAAAGTTAGATTTCGAAGTGAATTTTGCAACAAGTGGAGCTTTTTCGGTACAATTTGATATGAATGGGCAACAAATAAATGAAAATCAAATGCTTAGCGAAATTCAAGAAATCAAGCTTATTTATGTAACAATATATCCCTCAGAAAATAGTACAAATATAATTCTTTCTTATCATTTAAGAAATGACAAAACGTATAACGGACTTTTCGAACAACTAGAGAATGCTCCACAGACAGAAATTTTAAAATATCTAAATAATCTGGTGATTGATGGAACCGAAAATATATATTTTAGTCAGAGCTTTATAGAGAACTTGAAAGAAGTGGAAAAAGATTCTTTGTTAAAAAGCTTTCAGGCAAGTTTAAAACCGTTATTAGCTAAGAAGTTATACGAAGAAAACAATGATTACAGATTTGATCTTTTCGCAATCCAAAGTATCGATAGAGATAACTAGGATAGCTAGATGCCAAACATAAAAGAACCCTAGCTAAGGGGGGCCTTAATTTACGTGTAGGCAAACCCATTTTAGCACTTGAATCGATATCAAGGTCAAAAAATCTTTAAACATGCTCGCTGTTTTGCTATAACAAGTAGCTAGGCATTCTATATTTTCTTGTTATTAAAAAAAGCATTCGACCGGATAATAGTTTTATCTGCGGGCATAAGTCCTGGGTCCGGTATTGGCTGAACACCCAGCCGATGCTGTGTCGTGAATATAGGAAAATTGCATAAAAAAGAATAAAATTATGAAAACAAAAAAGAAAAGAAAACCAAAAATATTCTTGATGAAAGTTTAGATCTAAACAACTACCTTCATGTTTTGATTGATTCAGTAAATAATCAAATAAGAAGATACTCAAAAGACATGCTGGAAAAACGAATTAAAAGAGATTCAATTCATATTGCGAAATCATTTGATAAGCTATGTAGCAATCAATTTTGTGAAATCGATGAGTTGTTTAGTAAGACCAATGTATATATTGGAGAGGTTTTTTTATAGCTTCAAACAGAGGAGATGAGGGAAAAATCACTAGTAGTATGCTATTAATGAAATGCTGCTGGAACAATTCAAGCATCTATTGAATTATTAAGAATAGGATATTTGCTACAGCCAGGAATGCTTTTGAGTCAGTAATTGAAACAATAAGCACAGTAGCATATTTTATGTTAGAACCTTCAGGGCATCAAATATCTTGAAGGGAAAATGGACGTTAATAAGATCATGAAATATGGAAACAAGTAATACCTAATTTAGGCATAATTCAAGGAATACTAAGTATTTATTTTGTACATATCAGTGATTTACATTCAGAATTAAATGGTGTGTCTTCATATGACGAATATTCTGAGTCTTTGAATATTAATATAAGTTTAATAAAATTATGCGTTTGGTCACTTTATATTGTCAGTGAGCTTGGTTTCTTTCAATATTTTGAAGGGCATACTTACTGGACGAAAATTTCTGATAACGAATACAAATTTGAAGAGAATGAAAGAGTAAAGCAATGGAAGACTGAGTTTTTTAGAGAAATAAAACAACTTCGCCTAACATTATATTCACGCTGCGGACATACGTCCTTGGTCCGGCATTCGCCGGACACCCAGCATAGGCTGGGTCGTGAATACAGGAACGTTATATGAAAGATCGAAAAGGCAACCTATCAAGATAGGATGTTCTTCAATTTAAAAAAAGGAGATGATTTATAATGGAATCATTAGTTTTAGAGTTGCAAAGAGAAGCATATCATCAACAAACCTCGGCTTCTAGTTTGCTGCGTAAAGCATACACTTTATCAAGAAAATTAAAAGTACATAAGTTTACAGAGTGGGCTGAGCTTGAATTAAATGGATACAAGGATTCGAAGAATCTTCCAGAGTACAGATCATTAAATGGTGAAATTAAAGCATTCAATCCTTATCGTGGATATATACCAGCATACTTTCATGCAGAAATCGAAAGTTTGATTAAGGTAAAGGAAATATTTTCACCGATCACAGAAGTTGAGTTACTAGTTAAGCAAGGCGAAGAAGGAGAGGGGATGTTAATGTATAAGTTCCCTAGCGAAATTCAGCTGCGCTTAATGGAAATGAATAGAGTTGATTTTGAAGTTTCACTGCATATTCCAGTATCGCAATTCAATAATATTTTAAACAAAGTTAGAAACATAATACTTGATTGGACTCTAGAGTTAGAGGAAGAAGGAGTGTTGGGTGAAGGGATGACATTTAGCGAAAAAGAACAACAAAAAGCAAATGAAAGTTCTGCTCCGATTATCAACTACATTGGAAACATGATTAATTCTCAATTGCAGCAAAATACAGAAAATTCTGTACAAGAATTAAAAGTGGGAGAATTTAAGGTAGAAAGTTTGGTGGATTTTTTAGGTAAGTTAGAGAAATTTCAGGATGAAATATCAGATCCAGAATTGAAAAGAGAGTTGGAATCAGAAATTGAAGTACTTAAGTCACAAGTTAAGTCGCCAAAACCTAAGAAAAGCATTATAAGAGAAGCATTAAAATCAGTACGAAACATCACAGAGGGGATATCAGGGAGTCTTATTGCTACAGGAATATTACACGAAGCAACAGCTATCTTATCTTCGTTAAATAGTTGATTGCTTACTGACTTTTGTATGCAATATTTCAAATGATTTTAAGTTGCGTTAAAAGATATATTCTATGTTTATGAAACAGAATATTTTCGATCCATCATATAACATAATATTCACGCTGCGGACATTCGCCCTGGGTCCGGCATTTGCCGGACACCCTAGCATTTGCTAGGGTCGTGAATACAGGAACGTTATCTGAAACCAGAGTAATAATTTGATAAAACCTTAAAGAATAATAAAACTTAGGAGTACGTTATGTCGGAACCCATTAAAGTAGTTCAATACAATCCAAATTGGAAAGCTGAATTTTTGGAGCTTGGAACAAGGATTAGAGAGTCACTTGGGAATATAGCAATTCGAATAGATCATATTGGGTCAACATCTATACCGGGACTCGATGCTAAACCTATTATTGATATTCAGGTATCTGTTGATTCGTTGGAGCCAATTGATTCATATAAACATCTATTGGAAGGAATCGGATTCCAGTATAGAGCCGATAATCCAGATTTGACAAAACGGTATTTTAGAGAAATTCCTGGGAAGAAGAGAGTGCATTTACATGTTAGAGAATCTGGAAGTTGGTCAGAACAAACTGCATTATTATTTAGAGACTATTTAAGGTGCCATTCATTGGGTTGTTTGAGGTATGCTGAAGAGAAATATAGGCTGATGGAGATTTACAAAAACGAACGAGAGAAATATGTAGAAGAGAAGGAACCAATAATCTGGGATATTTTGAGAAGAGCAAGTGAATGGAGTCAAGAAATTGGATGGAAACCAGGGATGACAGATATCTAAGATCTATTGTTAAGCATGATCGAAGAAGGCACTGGCATCAGAAAACACCGTATTCACGCTGCGGGCGACGGCCCTTGGTCTGCAGAGGTTTTTCGAGGAAGCAGAATCAGCAGACAACCCTGCACTGGCTAAGTCCGTCGGACCCAGCGCATTCGCGCCTTAAGCCAGTGAGGGTTCGTGAATACAAAGACGTTATACGACAGAATCAACAAATAGAAAATACAAAAAAGAACTCTCGTTCTCTTTTGGGGCGTGTTCTAGAATATATTTGAAATCAAATTCTGACAACGGAGTTGAAGTTTCATGGCGGTTAAACATATTCAAACAAATATCGTGCACAGCGGAAGTAAAGGTGGAACTACTGGATGTGGGACGAATACCAATGAAGATTCTGATCATTGGGTAAGTACTAGTGCAAGTGTTACTTGTAATAAAAATGGTTGCAAGAACTAGAAACGGTAAAACATTAACTGCCCTTCGATGAATTTTAGGGCGGTTAATGTTTTTTTATAATTATGGATTTGTTTTGTAAGTTTCAGATCTTCATACGTATATCCTATTTAACAAAAAGACCATGAATCTATTGAAAATTAGTATTTTATAACTTACTAAAAAGTTGTAGAGCATCTTTGAAGCCTTGTATGTAGATACTTCTTTCTAGGATGGATTGGAGAGAAATTTGAGCGTCTTCGTATAGAAAAACAGTATGTTGAAGTTGATCTGGTAAAGCTTCACGAAGCGTTCTGAAATATTGATCTGTTTCTGAAGAAAGTTGACTGTATTCGGTATGATGTTCTGAAAGTTCAGTGTAGAGTAATTCCAGCCGTATTCTTATGAGTGGTTCTGCTAATGAATCTAATGTATTAACCATATGTTAACCCTCCTCGTTAACTCTATGGAGTTATTATATAACCTCCTGAGGTTAATTTCAAGGTGAATATTTGACTTTATAGAGTTAATACTTCGCTTTTCGTTGATGATTGCTGGCATGGGAGATAAGATAGAATTATGGAGGGGAAAAGATGACCATTATCAAGTGTAATATAAGAGAACTTATGGCAGAACATCGAATAGATGATATAACCGAATTGATGACGAAATCAGGATTAAGTCGGAATTCAATCAACAAGTTATACAGGGAAACCAATATAGAAACAACAAAATTGGAAACCTTATTCAAGCTATGCGATACATTTAACTGCAAATTATCTGATCTGATTGAATATGTACCTGGAGAAGATGAATAGTGAAGGTCGATTCATGAAGAGATTCCGTCGTATAACATAATATTCAAGCTGCGGCTCCTAACGGAGCATTGGTCTGCGGGAAGGAGTTCGAGGAGGCATTTCAGCAGACACATCCGACATTCGTCGGACGTCATGAATACGGGAACGTTAGACGACATTACTTGAATGAAAAGCTTAAAGGAATATTGGAATCATTCATTTCAAAGACCAAACATGAAGCCCACCTATGATAATTGGCTTGATAAATATTCAAAAGAATTCAATGATGAAGCTAATATGCGGATTATTGATTTAGGATGTGGTATAGGGAATAACAGCCTTTATTTATCAGAGAGAGGATTTAATCCAATAGCATGTGATATCTCTGAGGAAGCACTAAGAAAACTTAAGGGATCAATTCCTGATTGTAAGACGCATTGCTTTGACATGAGTGAGGGGATACCCTTTGATAAAGGATCCATAGACATATTAATAGCGGATCTCAGTCTGCATTATTTTGATGAAGATACGACCAATAAAATAATAAATAACATACATAGTGCGTTAAATACGAAAGGACTATTGTTGTGCAGATTAAACTCGACAAAAGAAATAGTAAATAAAGGTGAAGTTCAACAAAGCCAGGACAAGTATCTATACAAGAATGAAGGGATTAATAGAAGATTCTTTGATCAGAGTGAGATAGAGCGGTTTTTCAGCAAAGATAAGTGGGAGTACATGTACATAGAAGAATATGAACTTTTAAGGTACCAGAATAAGAAGGTCATGTGGGAAATCGCTCTGAAGCCAGTAACGTCGTCTAACATTATATTCACGCATCGGGCCATTCGGCCCTCGGTCCACGAGAAGCATTTGGCAGTGGAGCTGGTTCAACGGACACATCCGCACCGACTAACCGCATCGCGGCTGGCTGCTGACGCAGCCTTAAGTCGGTGGGACATCGTGAATATGGGAACGTTAGACGAAATGAATCAAGAAGGTGAATAATATGACCGAACGGCAGTATTACTCTACGCGAATCGGGATAAATATAGGTGAAAACTTTCCAATTGAAACTCTTAGAGAATTGATTTTGAGTACATATACTTTTTTTGAGGATAAGGAGTATTTCCAAGAAGCATTTGGTAAAACCTGTGTCGATGCCGGATATATATCTGGGTTCTGTGGTAGTGATTTTAAAGGTTATTTTTTGAGGAAGTTAAGAAAACACAATATATGGCCAATAAAAGATTATTACTTGGAATATTCTGATAATGATATATTTGATGTCATAGAATTACTTTTTGATCTTATTTCAAAACCAATAGAAGGAACATATCACAGTTGGGGAGAGTGTGGTTGGCATTATACAATCTTTGATAAAGCACAAGGTCAAGAGGAATTTAGGACGGAGATAAATGAAATAATTAGAGATTATAAAGAGGGTTTTACACTATCAGAAGATGGTCAAGTCATGCTGTTAGGAGATAAAGGGCTGAATTATCTATTAAATGCACAAATTCCGAATTATGACCCTCAAAATGTAGATAATAGAATCGAAGTTGCGGTTTTAAAATTTAGGAGATATCGCTCTACATTTAATGAAAGAAAGGATGCTGTGAGGGATTTAGTTGATATTTTGGAATTTTTAAGACCAAAAATAAAGGAATATATGTTGACTAAAGATGAATCTGATCTTTTTAACATTGCCAATAATTTTGCCATTAGGCATCATAATGAAAAACAAAAAGACAATTATGATGCACTCTGGTTAAACTGGATTTTTTACATTTATCTCTCAACAATTCATATGATGGTAAGAGTTTTAAAGAAATTCGAAAGTAAAACATGATTCACATCGTCTAACAAAGTATCTACGCTGCGGGCCATTCGGCCCTTGGTTCGTAAGTTGAAAAAGGCATAGAAGTGTAATCAGCTCACAACCTTGCGAGGCTAAGTCCGTCGGACCCGGCGCTGAGCGCCTTAAGCCTCTCGGATTCGTAGATACAGGAACGTTATACGACAGAATAGAAAGTAAAAGAAAAAGGAGAATTGAAGCATGAAAAATATAGCTGTAGTAATAGCAATATCAGATTATGAAAATATCACGCCATTACCAGGTTGTAAAAATGATTATAGGCTTGTATCAGATATATTAAGAGCAACAAATAAGTATACAGAGATTTTAGAAATTTACGACAAAACAGATTCTTCAAATGTGAAAGAAAGTCTAATGAATTTCTTCTCTAGTGTGAGAGAAGAAGAAATCGGAGAGCTTTTCTTTTATTATACTGGGCATGGAACATACGACGGTGAGGACGAGGATCTTAAATTTGCACTTACAGATTATTCAAAAGAAAAACATAATACAACAACCCTTTCCAATAACTTTATCGATCAACAAATTAGAGGAGTTAATCCCAAGTTAACAGTAAAGGTAATTGATGCATGTAACTCTGGTATACCTTATATCAAAGGAGATTTAGAGTTTTCTCAGATTTTTGAACAAGAAAAAGCAATCAGTAATTTGTATTTTATGTTCTCTTCTCATAGCCATCAGTCTTCCTATGTAGATACGATCAGTCATTTTACAAAAAGCTTTGCCGAAGCTATCTTGAACTATAAAGGAAATGAAATCAGTTATACAAGCATTATAGAATATATTAAAGATAAATTTGCTCAATCAAGCAAACAAACTCCTTACTTTGTCACTCAAGGTGCTATGAGTGATATTTTTTGTAATGTCACAGAAATTATTAAAAATATTGATATAAGAAAGTACCAAAAACAAATCGCGGATGTTCAGAAAGAAGAAATTTCATTAACTGAATCAATTAAGATATTATCGAAATCATATCTACCAAAGGATGAGATTGATAAAATTTTGAATCAAGCAAAAGAGTTTCTGTCTGAGATAATTACCATTGATTTTCTTGCAGAGGTCTTTTCTTTGGATGTTATTGAAATTTCGAACTACACAGACATCTTAGATATAAAATCTGTGGCTAAATGGATTGATAAAAATTCTAATAATTATTTCATTGAAATAGAAAAGAATGAGGTAGGTAATAATAATATTTATGGAAACCTTCTTCAAGATTATTTCAATTCAAGAAATGAGCCTATAGGTATTTCTACAAAGCTGAATACTGTGTTTGACTCTCTAAAGATAAAATTGAAACCAATTTACCCAGCGATCCCTCCTTATCAATGCAATGCGGTTTTTTTGATTTCACGTTATAAATTCACAATTTTTTATAAATTTATTACGTATCACGAGACTGGGTGGGAAATATATGATTACGGAGATAGCAGTAAATGGAAGTATTTTGACATGAGATATGATAACAAAGATGAGGGTATACAAAAAATTAAACAAATTAATATAGAATTTTCTGAATATGTTAAAAACGATATATTAGTACGTATGGAAGCGCAAAATTCTAAACGATAAACATATATTAGAGAGATCTAAAGGAGAGAGCAGATTCAGGAGGGATTTCCGTCGCATAACATAATATTCAAGCTACGGCTCCATACGGAGCCGTGGTCTGCTGGATGTATTTCGTAGAAGTATTTCAGCAGACACATCCGACTACGTCGGACGTCGTGAATACAGGAACGTTAGGCGAAATAACCGAAAAATCATTTGAAAAACAAAAGGAGAATAAATAATGGCAAGTAGTCTAGCATTAATTACGAACATTATTCTGGCATTTCTAACTGGGATTTATGTATTTTGACTTATAAACTAGTAAAAGAATCACGCAATGCAAATGAAATTAATAGAAAGGCAACAGAGGAACAAGTCAGAATACTCACTTCCCCATATATTCATTCATCAATAACCATAAATGATGGACGATTAAGCATTACTCTCACAAATGCAAGTCCTGTCCCAGCATACGATGTAGATGTCTGGATTAGTGGGTATTACAGGTTCGAAGAAATTGAAAATATTTTATCAAAGACTACCAGACAAGTGATTGATAGAGAAAATCTGAATGATGAAGCAGCAGTTTATAGTAACGATCGTATCTTATATCCAATATTCCCTAATGGCCAACAAGTAAGTGCCGCGCTTAAATTCCCAATAGTTACAGATAGTGTTAGTGTATTTATACAATATCGGGATTCAAGAGCTGAAAATTACTCTTATGATGTTTGGTTTCTTGATGACTCTGATGGAAATCGAAAGAGCTATCAAATTGGAGCAGTTGATCCTTCTGGAACATTTTTATCGAAGCGGTTTGACCCTTTTGATGATTTAAAGAAGTTTGAGCCAAGCCATTATCCAGAACATATTAATAATTTTGTGAAGAGATATACAAATAGAGTTTATCTTGAAGTTCCACGAATTAATGACTATGTTGTTGAAGATCGTGGTGAATGGAAAATAATAAAGTAATGTAAGTATTTCTTAGAAGTCGTTCACTTCGCATAACAAAGTGTTCCAGCTTAGCGGCTGTCGCCGCTTGGTCTGCCCGGGGAATCTTCAATGAAGAAGATTCAGGTAGACATATTTATTCCCCTAAGATAAGAGCTATCTAAGGGGAATCGACGTCAGGAACATAAGAACGTTAGGCGAAATCATTGTAAAGAAGGAAACCATTATATGAATATTAGAGGAATTATCCTTGAAGGGTTTTCAAACGCTGGTAAAACATCTCTTCTTAAAGCGATAAAACAATATCAAGCGATTGACGAATCAGCCGAGTTGAGTGTCGTAATACTTGGTGAACATTATTCTCAGATTTTGAAAAATGTTCATGGGGAGTTTGTTCGATTATCAAGAGATCAACATCTTGAACTATTAAGAGATAGAGTTGATATGCTAAAGAATTTGAATGATTGGGCGATTTATTTAGGACCATGGAAAAGAAAATCTAGAGGACTCTTTTTTGTATTAGAGAGGTTCCATTTAAATCATCGAGTCGCATTCTCGGATTCAGAAGATACAGAAATAACTAGTAATGAGAACGATTTGAATAAAATAGGAGCTAAATGTATCTTGTAAACTATATCTAATGATACTGTTGAAGAAAAAATAAAGAGTAGAAATCCAAATAACTGGATTAACAAATCAAGAGAAGATATTGATCTGGCGTGCAAAGAATTAATCGAAACCCAAAATATACTCAGAATTCAATCATCCAAATCAATGGTACCAACAATTGAAATAAACACACTGATAATAAAGAATGGGATAAGTATGCAAGATTAATCATGGAAGATAATGACTTCGCCTAACATAACATTCAGGCTTCGGGCCAGCTTCGCTGCCCCTTGGTCCCGGGAGCATATTGCGAGATGTAATTGCCGGGACACATCCATCTTCGATGGACGTCGTGAATGCGGAAACGTTAGCTGAAATTGCTGAAATCTAGTTAAGTTCTTGAGGTGAATCATGGGAGTAAGAAAAAAATACAAACGTAAGATCATACGTTCAAATAGATTATTCTATTGGTATGTTGAACCGGATATTGATGACGAAGGGATAATCAAATTACATATTATTTCTGAGAATAAAAAGCTTTTAGTCACCTATGAAGTTGGTCAGTATAGTATTAAAAACAAAACCCCAAAAATTGTGATTATTGGAGAAGAATTTGAAGGCTGGACAAAAGAATATATTGGGCACAGGAGAGTATTAACACCAAAATGGAATGATGAATTAATTACTCCCAAATTAATAGGTGAAATAATTGATTGGTGCCTACTAAAAGATAAAGAAATAAAAATCGTTAATTGGAAAGGCGAAATAATAGAATAAAAGGATATTTGTAAATATATCGAGGAGTCAGCAACATCTGCTAACATTATATTCACGCGGCGAAGCCTGACGGCTCCTTGGTTTGCCCGAAGGGATAGGCAGAGAAGCGGAATCAGGCGAACACACCTACGAGGCTAACTGCGCAAGCGCAGCCGGTCACTTCGTGACCTTAAGCCTCTCGGCGTCGTGAATACGGGAACGTTAGCAGAAATCAGGGGAATGCTTAAATAAATTATAAAGATTAGATAAACTATTTAAGGATGGGGATTCCAATGAGTAGCTTGTTACTAACCTCTTGTGGTTTTTATACTGAAGATATTAAAAATCAATTTCTGGATTTTATTGATAGAGATATTTCTCAATTAAAGGTCTCTATTATTACAACAGCATCCCTTATGAAAGAAAATAATAGATATGCACAAAGGGCAATGCAAGATTTCAAGGACATGGGGTTTCAGCATATTAATTTTGTAGATATAGAATTTGATGACCCGCAAATTCTCATACATAGAGATGTTATATATATCAATGGTGGAAATCCATTTACATTATTGTATTACGCTAAAAAAAGTGGTGCTGATGAAATTATTAAAACACTGGCCGCACAGAATGTAATTATAGTTGGAGTAAGTGCTGGAGCGTTAGTTCTGGGGCCGAATATTAACATTGTCGATTTCTTTACTCCACAGATGAACACAATGGATTTAACGGATTTTAAGGCATTAGGTGTAACCGACAAGCTTATTTTTCCTCACTATGATAGAGAGGACATATTTAAAGATCGTACTAATAAAACAATTGAAGAGAGAATAGTAGAATTTGAATCCAATGAGAACTGTAAGGTGACAAGGCTTAAAGAGGAAGAATATATCTCAATCTTAATGAACCAAGCACATTGAAAGTCGTAAATTCATTGAAAGTAGCTCAAAGAAGCCCTGACATCTGCTAACAACATATTCACGCTGCGTGGCTACGCCCCTTGGTCTGCCAGAGGAATTTCGAGGAAGTAATATCCCGCAGACAACAACTGCGAGGCTAAGTCTTCGACCCAGTCGCTGACGCTCCTTTAAGCCTCTCGGGTTCGTGAATACAACAACGTTAGCCGAAAGAAGTTCTTAGTTTAGGAGGAGTCTATATGATATTAAAAAAAGTTATAAATAGAATTGTAATACAAAGGGAATATAAGGATTTTGTTGATAAGTATATAGATAATATACTTACCGAATTTAAAGGTAAGATTCATAGCATTTATATGTGTGGCTCGATTCCAAAAGGAACTGCTAAACCTTTTAAGTCAGATGCAGACTTTACTATTGTATGTGAAAATCCCAAAGATATTGATTACGAAAGATTGTCAAATATTAAAGACAGGCTTTTGGAAGAATATCCAGTAGTAACTAAGATTGATACGATAATTTGCTCGATTGACGATGTATTAAGTAAACCAAATGAGTGGGGTTTTTGGGTTAAGATAATTTGTATTTGTATATATGGTCATGACGTTGGTGAAAAAGTACCACCGATAATTATTTCTCCAGAGTTCATTATAGACTTAAATACAGAGACCAAAGAGGAAGTAGATCGCATACATAGTTTACTTTCTAATGTTAGTGATAGCGCAATGAAAACTAGATATATTAAAGGTTACTCTAAGAGATTAATTCGTGCATTATACTCTTTGGTTTTAGAAGATACAGGTGTATGGCAAGATGACATTATTAAGATGAAGAATTCCATATTAAACTATTGTGAGATTGACTCCGCTTTAGTTGATTATCTGTATGCTTGCTACTTGGATAGTAATGTACTTGTTGAAGAGTTTCTGGAAATTGCAGATGAAGTATATAGCTATTTTGAGAACGCCTTAAATGCAATGGCTGCTTCCAGAACTTCCTTCGGCTAACACCATATTGACACTCCGGGTCACTCTGAGAAGCGAGTGACCACATCCAGTCCCCTAAGCTTGTCGGGACGTCACTGCATTAGGTGTTCGGCAAGCCTCACAACTATAAGCAGCGACTCTAAGGGGCCAGGACGTCGTCAATACAAAACGTTATCCGAAACCTCCGATTAGCAAAGGAATAACCTTAATTAAAGGAGGCTTACATGAAGCTAATACAAGCATTAAGTATAGTAGTTATAATTATCCTTTCAGGTTGCAATGCAGATAATAATAATACTTACCATTCGTCAATTCCATTGTCTTTCTTTTCTGACGTTGAGGGGAAGTATTACATCACGGCAATTGGTACCACTGATGAACAAAATCTTGAATTTCAAGAAGTGTTTGACCAAAACATAAGGATTCTTAGTGGTTATTATCAAACCGGAAGTCCAGATGATAAGGAACTACAAATGTTAAACATTGATGATGTACCAAAGTACATTGTTTTTGATACAGAAAAAGAATTATATCGAACAGACAATTTAAATGAACTTAATCAATTTCTTTCGAATCAAAGAACAAAGTAATAATCAAATTCAAAAGAACGAAAAGGATACTAGAGAATTAAAATTGAAAATGAATAAAGACGATAAAGGACGAATTGTGTAAGTATATCAAAGAAGTCGGAGGCATCGGATAACAAAGTATTCACGCATCGGGCCATTCGGCCCTCGGCCCGGCAGAAGTTAGAAGTGGAATCGGCGAGGCATTTCAGCTGCAGGGAAGTGAATTCAGCCGGACACATCCGCACCGACTAACCGCATCGCGGCCGGCTCCTGGCGGAGCCTTAAGTCGGTGGGACGTCGCGAATACATTAACGTTAGGCCGAAAGATCACTACAAGAGTAAAAACAAAAAAGTACAGGGGATCAAATGAAAAAAGAAATTATAAAATACCTTAATGATAATTTCCCGAATTTGGGTAGTGACATACATATAAGATTTGAACTTGGGGAACCATTTCGAAATGGTTCAAATCGAAGAATTAAACAAGTGAATAAAAGAGTTGTAACTATATTTGAAGAGTTTTTTGACCAAAATGATTCTATTTTTGTGTATATCAAAGATTGGGGAATTATAGAAGATCCTATGTTTGGGAATACAACACCTGAATATCTCTACGAGTTACTAAATGGAAAGACAATAGAAGGGGAAACATTATTTGATTTAGAGGAAGACGAAGATGAAGAAGGAAATACAATTGAAATAAAGCAAGAATATCAAGTCAAGATCTTAAATGGGCTTGTTTCTTCATTTCCATATAGGAAAATTCTTGAAGGGATTAGTCATTACGAGCAAGGAAGAGAGCCCTCGATAGGTCAAAGTGTCTTTTTTATTAATAAGGACAAGGACATTGTATTTAACATGTATGATGATAGAGGTTGTATTATTTATTCAAAAACTAAAGAACAATTAAGACACCTATATGTGAAATATAATGATTGGATAGTGAATTATTGGAGAGATTATTTTGATAGATTGTTCAAGGATGAGTGATCCATCGTTTAACAAAATATTCCTGCTGCGTCGCTAACTCTCCTTGGGCCAAGAGGGATGACAGAGATCCGGATTCAGGCGACACATTCAACCGGCTAAGTCTGACGACCCGGTCCTACGGTCCTTAAGCCGCTTGAACGTCAGGAATGCCAAACGTTATACGACATACACCATAAGTTAAATTCAAAAAACGATTAAGGGGAGTGATTTAAATGCATAGCTTATACATTAACAATTTGCATAAAAAACTGTCTAACCTCAATAACAATTTATGTTTTCATTTATTTGTAATCGAACAATTTAATATTGATTCATATGAACGTATGCAAGCAAAACCTGAAAACTACTTGAAGGAAATTTATGAATCAAACAAGTTTGCTGACGCATTAAATATTATTTCCAAGAACTTTGCTCAAGAGAATGAGTCTTATACAAATGAACTATATAAAAATTTCTACATAACACTCTACTCTCATTTCGATTACTATATTGAAGAGTTGTTTGATTTCTTATCTATAGTTATCGGCAGTCAATCAGAAATAAAAACTTCTGGAAATAAGACTGAACAGAAAAGTCGTGTACATAAAATGATTGAACAAATCATTGGAGAAGAACAAAGCGATTTGAAGGAACACATTGAGACAGAATTGTTACAGACTTATGATTACATTAGACTTCGTCGAAATAAGGTTATTCATAATATGGAAAACACCACAAAGGAATTAAAAACTATAGCGAGATATCATGGGAAGAGTTTAAATGAGTATTGGATAAAAATATTGAACAGAAAAAAACAATCGGATGAAGATATGGTACAGGATAATGAAGATATTAAGGTAACTCAACTAAACGCCAATAGAAGACATAAATTTGAATTAAGTTACCAATTTTCTGCAGATGAAGCAAGTCTAGACCAATTTTCATTAAATGAGATTCTTTCTTTTTTAAATATTTTAAGAAAATTTAGTGAGATTTTTGATGAGAAATTTATGGAACTTATATATAAATTCCATAAAGATAAAATGATTTTATTTTCTCTTGATTTATTTGTAAGGGGACAAAAAAATACTGATTATTACCCAATAAAAACATTCGAAAGAAAATTTAAATCGTTTACATATATTAACTTTGGAATTATAATTCATAGAGAAGAAACTTCTGAATTCTATGATAACTATATCTCGAAATTGAGGGCGTAGCTCAGTGGTAGAGCACCCTCCTTGGAAAAGACCTAATTTAATTTAGATCTTTTCCAAGAGGGGTTATCAGCGCGGGTTCGAATCCTGTCGCCCTCCTATCCTATTTCCGTAATTTAGTCCAGCGCAAGATTATGCTGGACTTTATTTGTTGAGTGAGATTTCCTCAATATGGTGAATGTTTCTCAACGGAGTGGTGTACATCGTATAACACCGTATTCACGCTTCAGGCTATTCTGCCCTTGGTCCGGTCGGAGTTTTAGAAGTCGATTCGGAGAGGCATTTCAGTAGTCGGGGAAGCGGAATTAGCCGGACACATCCGCACCGACTAACTGCGCAGGCGCAGCCGGCGACTTCGTAGCCTTAAGTCGGTGGGACGTCGTGAAATACAATAACGTTATGCGAAAACCTCGAAAATTCAAATAAATGATGAATTACAGGGACGTCGGTGTTACTATTATACTAAAATACATATATATTAATAGGTAGGTGGACTCATGAAGATTGAATGGGCTTTCTATCAGAATGGTTCAGATACTGAGGAAGTATTTTACGAGAAACTTGACAAGGATTTATACGAATCGAAGTATCAGGGTCATCTTTATTGCATTAGTGATGAGTGTAGTGCGATGATCAAATTTACACACCGTAAAGATGATAAGAAGTTTTATAGTACATGGAATGGTCATGGAGATTTACATGATATCGATTGTCCATATTATCTGCAACATAAAGGTGAGGTTGAAAGAAAAAGAATTCTAGAAGAAATTGAATTGGCTTCAGTAACTGATGAACATATCATAAATACAATAGTAAACAAGAGTAAAAAATTAAAAATAAAAGATAAAGTGAAAATCCAACTTAGAAAGCTGACGACGAAGAAAGTCTTGACAGGGCATCAATCCAGTTCAACAACACTGGTTGATAATGGTGAAGTTGACGAAAACGGTAGTTCAAGAATTAGAATATTTAGCCTTGATTCGAAGCATTTAACTCCTGATTATGTAGGATATAGAAAGTGTGTTTTCGGAAAGATAAAACATGTTTACTTTCATGAAGATGATGGATATGCATATATTAATTTAGAAAATGAACAATATCCAATTAGTATTTACTTGCCTCAAGCTTTTTACGCTGATCCAACGAAAACAACGAGAGAGGCTTTAGTCTCATTCCTGGCTACAATAAGTCATGAACTGAGATCAAAAAAAGAACTGGTAATAATATGTGTTGGGATGATTCGTTATAAAGGAAATAATAAAGGGATCAATGTTCATATTATTAGTCCATCTCATTTATTGATTAATGACAAGAAATACTACGAGATCATAACTGAAAACACGATCATAGATAATCCGTACACATATTGATATAAGTTTATAAGTTGAATGCGGCGACTATGTCGCATTTATTTATTTTGTTGGTTATTTCAATGAAGTCGAGGTCTTCGCATAACAAAGTGTTCACGCATCGGGCATCCGCCCTCGGTCCCAGACGTGGACTCGAAGAATTACGAGCTGAGGACACATCCATTCCCCTAAGATAAGAGCTATCTAAGAGGAATGGACGTCGTGAACACAATAACGTTATACGACAGAATCTTTACATGGTTTGGAGGTGTTTCGATGGCGTTAATTTCAAAGAATACTAGAAACAGTGATAGTACAGTACATTATCTTGATTCTTTTTATGATTCTGATAAGTCCTTAACTCCTCTTTTAATATGTCCTGGTCTCTCAGAAGTTGCTGAGGAATATAAAGATTTTATTGAGTATATGTTACCTAGAAGGTGTGTTGCGCTCTCCTTCCGAGGAAGAGGAATGAGTGATACACCTAAAAATGGTTATGATTTGCAACATCATATATTGGATATAGTGTCTGTTATTAAAGAAACTAGTCTATATAAACTGAACTTTTGATTTACAGACGGATGCAAAGGCGGTCAATAGTCTCCATCCGGTGGATATTGACTCGTCTCATAAACGCAGCGATGTTAACTCGAATATGATAAAACTTCTTGTAAATAAAATT